>NZ_BDGJ01000168.1:194124-202439 GCF_002207765.1 Calderihabitans maritimus | reverse complement strand
CTCCCCCGCCTCGAATATGTCTTTCTGCTTTGTTCATGTCCAAAATTTTCCTCACCTGGCGGGCCATTTCTTTGTTGATCAAGGGTAACCTTTCGGTAACATCTTTATGTACGGTACTCTTACTAACACTAAAAACAACCGCTGCCTGCCGGACGGTGGCCGACGTCTCTATAATATATTGGCTGATATCCAATACCCGTTTACGAATATGTTCTTGCATAAAAGGGCCTCCTTTAGGGTTTTTCGTTACCTATGTATATGAGGAGGCCTAACAAAAAAGAACATCTCATCTGTTTGATGGACAGCGAGACAGAAAAAAAGAACGCCCTTTCTAGAGCGTTCAAGAGCGCGCTATTTTTCTTTAAAGTAACGGGCAGGATCTCGGGGTTCGCCCTGGTACAAAAGCTCGAAATGCAGATGGGGCGGCAATACCGTTTCTGCCAGCCCGGGCTTGCCCACTTTTCCTATGACCTCTCCCCTCTTGACTTTTTGCCCTTTTTCGACCTGTACCTGACCCAGATGTAAATAACGAGTTTTCCACCCTGCCCCGTGATCCAGGGTTATTCGGTAAGCGTCCATTTTATTATATTCTACGCGGACCACCCGGCCATCCAGAACTGCTTTTACCGGAGCGTTCACTGCTGCCAGCCAGTCAATACCCGGGTGAAAGCGGAAATCCGCAAAGGTAGCAGAATAGGTGAAACCGAAGGGATTGGCTGCTTCTCCGGAGACGGGGATCTGCATTGTTCCCATTTCAGCCCCTTTTTCCGGGCGTTCGCCTTCTCTCTTCTTTTCCCCGTCGCTTTGTTTACCGGTCAGCTCATGCCCTTTATCCCCAGTCGATGCCGGCGAGCGCTCAATCAATTGGTAAGGAAAAGGAAGGCGGGGCACTATCTTACCGCCTGCGGGTGAAAGCTCTCTGCTCTGAGGCAGAGGTTTTTGGAAAAAGGATACGAAAAGAACGACTATAAGAGTTAAGGTAATATAATACCAGTTATGACGCAGATTATGACGCAGAAATTTCACAACACGGGCCAAGGTGTTTTTTACCATTTATCTCACCTCAGCCCTATTGTTCCCCAATATTTGCCAGAATATACTTCCTCAAACGCGTTATTTTTTATGGCATTTAGCACATTCGGGTCTCGAGGGGTCGGGAATTTTCTTCTCCTCCGGTCCGTGCACCACCCGGCTATGACAATCCATACAGTCAAAGTTGACGGTCAGGTGTAGCTGATGAGAAAACTTAGGATTATCAGGCTTTATTTTTTCAATTTCATGGCAACTGGTACAACGCTCGGAAGGCACTTCTGCCACTATATCCGCAGGGTCGACTCCTTTGAAGTGTTCCGCAACCTGCCGCAATGCGCCCATTTTGGTCTTAATCAGGCCGGTAAAACCGGGCTCGGCGTGGCATTCGAGACAATCTACCGTCAGGTGAGAAGAATTTGCCCATGATTCATACATCGGTTTCATTTCGTGACAACTGGAACAGAACTGAGGGCGGGATGTATATTCCAGGCTGGCAAAGCCGACAACTCCCAGACCCACCAGAGAAATTAAGATAATCAGCAGGAGCGTTTTCTGGCCTTTGTTCATAGGTGACCCTCCCCAATGGCTCTTTTTGGTTTAGCTTAAGGCACACGAAGTATAATTTTTCGACAAAAAACACTATTCTCCTGCCGTTTATTTATTATATTTTTCTAACTTCACCCCCGTATAGTAGTAGGTTAAAATATATTGATAATTTTTTCCTTCCCTGGCCAAGCCGTTGGCTCCGTACTGGCACATACCCACCCCATGCCCGTTGCCTGTAACGGTAAATATTATCTGGTCTCCCTCTACCTGCCAGCTAAAATTGGTCGAGTTGAGCCCTAATAGACGCCTCACCTCTGTCCCGGAAAAAAGTTTATTGCCTACCCGCAACAGCTTCACCCTTCCGCTGCTGGTGAATTTTTCCACCTTCATAACCGGTCTTCTCTGGTCTTTCCACGCAGCAGCCGGCAAGGCAGCCACATCGGTCCCCAGCCGCCGGTCCAGTTCATGCAGGGAATAAACCTGCTTCGTACGATACTTGGGAGCATCCTTGTCCCATTTGCAGACCACGCTGCGGAGATAAGGAATTTTAAATTTCCATACTTCCTCCGAGTTTTCGGTTCTGCCCCCGCTGGTGGAATGATAGACCGGATCGATTAGTCTCCCCTTGTAGGTTATGACTATCCCCTTGGTGGCCTCTACTGCCCGGGCAATTTTACGCCGATAGTAAAGATATCGCCACAGTCCCCATTTATCTTTCATTTCTTTATCCGACAACCAACCCTGACAGTGAATCGGATTGGTACAAAGGTCGGCATCCTTGTGCATGGACGAAGTCACCGCCCCTCGCCGGCGAAGTTCTATTTTTTTCAAAGCATAAGTTCTGGCTGCTACCGCCTGCGCTTTCAGCGCCTCTATTTCAAAACGGGCAGGCATTTCCGCCGCCACCACTCCGATCAGGTACTTCTCCAGGGGCATGGTAACTATTTTTCCGGAATCGTGTAATTTCACAGTGACCGGGATTTCTCCAGTCTTAACTTTTACGAATCCGAAGGGCTTGAAAATTTGCTCTATAAGCGGGTACAACCCTACTATCAGTAGAAGAATTACCAGGCATAGCCATGACCACTTCTTCACGGGCAGGCCTCCTTGCGGATTTATTTCCTTATCATACATATGAAAAAAACGCGGCTTTAATGCCACGTTTTTCCAATTAGTTGTCTCTCAGTCAAATTTTTAATTGTCCACTCGCTCAATGTCCGCTCCCAGCTTTCGGAGCTTTCCCACTATATCTTCATAACCCCGGTCTATATGATGAATACACCCTATTTCCGTTTCTCCCTGAGCCATCAAACCGGCAATAATCAAGGCCGCTCCTGCTCTTAAATCTGTTGCTTTAACCGGAGCTCCCATGAGTTGGTCAACACCTTTTACTACCGCGGCGTGTCCTTCGATGGTTATTTGAGCTCCCATCCTCTTGAGCTCATTGACGTGCATGAAGCGATTTTCAAAAACTGTTTCGGTTATGACGCTGGTCCCCCTAGCTGCCGTCAGCAGAGCCATGATCTGTGCCTGCATATCAGTAGGAAAACCCGGATACGGAAGCGTCTTAACGTCAACGGCCCGGAGTTCGCCGTTGCCCGATACTCGTACTCCACTCGGTTCTTCCTTGATCTCCGCTCCAATTTCCCTTAATTTGGCTACGACCGGTTTAAGATGATCCACAATGACATTTTCCACTAAAACTTCACCGCCCGTAGCTGCCGCCGCAACCATAAAAGTACCTGCTTCGATGCGGTCGGGAATTACCGTATGGAAGGTTCCCCGGAGCCTTTCCACGCCTTCCACTTTGATGATATTTGTTCCGGCACCGGTGATACGGCCACCCATACTGTTAATAAAATTGGCCAGATCCACAATTTCTGGTTCTTCCGCCGCATTTTCAATAACCGTGGTGCCCCGGGCCATAGCAGCGGCCATCATCAGATTTTCAGTTGCTCCCACCGACGGAAAATCCAGGTAAATTCGATTCCCTTTCAATTTCTGCGCCCTGGCCTCAATCACCCCGTGATTTATGGTAATATCAGCCCCCAGGGCCGCGAAACCTTTAAGATGGAGGTCTATAGGTCTGCTCCCTATAGCACAACCGCCGGGCATAGCTATTTTTGCCCGTCCTGTTCGGGCTAAAAGGGAGCCCATGACCAAAAAAGAAGCCCTCATTCTTCTTACACAGTGATAGGGCGGTTCATGAGAAGTCAATTCCCGACAGTTTATAATCAATTCCCGGTCCCGCAGGGATACTCCAGCACCTAAAGCTTTCAAAACCTCGCAGATGGTAGCAACATCTGCCAGATTAGGAGTTTCCGCAATCCGGCATTCCTCTTCCGTCAGCAGGCAGGCTGCAATAACGGGCAAAACTGCATTTTTGGCTCCGCTAATGGCAACTCGCCCCCGGAGTGTGGCACCACCTCGCACAATGATTTTCTCCAACCCTTCTTCCTCCCTGTTTCGTTTACTGCCTCTTTATTTCGTTACAATAAGCCCGTTTCCTGCAAAAATCCGACATTTTCCGCTGTTAATATTCTCCACCGAGCAGGGGAGATCCTATGTAGATGTAAGTTTTTTGGTCGATATTATGATACCGAAAGGCAATATTAAGGTTGACTTTTTTATCCCCGCTCAGGAGATAATCCTTTATTAAGGGGGTGTAGCCGGTTACGCTGATAAAATCACCGTCGACTACACCCTCCACCCATACCGCTCCTGCAGTACGAAATATGCGACGGATGATGGCCTGCTTTTCTTCAGTACTTAATTTTCCCGGAAAAGTCCCCGTTATAATGACGGAAAGATTCGGCTCGGAAGATCCAAATAACTGAAACGCTTTCCTTATCTTTTCCTTCATATCAAGCAAGCGGGAGACAGAATGAAGTTGCGTCCCGTTGATGATCAGGTATGTCTCATCCCTCGGATTAGCGGTTCCGGGAATTCCGGCCAGAGACTGCAAAGATACCTGCCACGAAATACCCTGTGATGGTGACCCCCCGGCACTTATACCCCGAAAGTCTCGTTCCACCGTTAATATAGGGACGGCTCCATCTAGGCCGATGACCCGGCAAATGTCCCGGAGCGCATCATTTAACTCCTGACTGGTTAGGTATTTGTTATTTATTTGTGCCCAGCCCTGCACGTTTAATTCATAAGTTTCGGCACCGGAGGTCAAAAACGCGTTGTTGACGACATCTTCTAGGTTTGCCTTTCCGGCAACGGTAATTCCGGGAGCCAGTCTTGAAGATATGACTATTCCGGTGAAAATGAAGATCAACAGCAGTCTTTTCATAAAAGTTGCCTCCTTAATCCGGTATAGCCATATTATTCCCTTCTCCGCCGCCGGTTAAAACTTTTTGGGGCCGGTTGATCCCAAACAAAAACCGCGGCCTTTGCCGCGGTGTACCCCTCCCAAAGAATATAACTTTTTTATTGAGCAGCCTTGATACGGGCCAGTGCCCGTTTCAGGGCCAGCTCGGCCCTAACCACATCCAGGTCGGGCGGCCTTTCCTTCAGACGCTTTTCCGCCCTCTCCTTGGCTCTCTGGGCTCTCTCCAGATCAATTTCATCGCCCTTCTCAGCCGTGTCGGCCAGAATAATGGCCCTGTTCTCGTATACTTCCATAAAACCGCCACTGATGGCCATCTTGGATTCCCGGCCTCCCTGCTTATACCGGACCACTCCTATCTCCAGTCCGGTAATCAAGGGAGCGTGGTTGGGCAGTACTCCCAGATAACCTTCTGCGGCCGGGACAATCAGGGAATCAACTTCTTCGCTGAACACTACCCTTTCCGGAGTTACAACCTCCATTTTTATGCTCTTTTCAACCATGTTTTCACGTCCTCATCAGGTTAATTCTTTACCTTTTTCTACCGCCTCGTCAATCGTACCCACCATATAGAATGCCTGCTCCGGTAGATCGTCATGCTTACCCTCAAGAATTTCTTTGAAACCTCGGATAGTTTCCTTCAAGGGAACGTAAACTCCCGGTGTTCCGGTAAATGCCTCAGCTACAAAGAACGGCTGGGAAAGGAAGCGCTGAATCTTCCGGGCCCTGGCCACAATCAACTTATCTTCTTCTGATAATTCGTCCATACCCAAAATGGCAATAATGTCCTGCAGCTCCTTGTAACGCTGGAGCACCTGCTGAACGCCCCGGGCTACACTATAATGTTCTTCGCCAACGACCCTGGGATCCAAAATTCGAGAAGTGGAATCCAGCGGGTCAACCGCCGGGTAGATCCCTAACTCCGCAATCTGCCGAGAAAGAACGGTAGTAGCATCCAGGTGCGCAAAGGTAGTAGCCGGAGCCGGGTCCGTCAAGTCGTCGGCCGGAACGTAGATGGCCTGAACGGAAGTGATGGACCCTTTCTTGGTGGAAGTAATCCGTTCCTGCAACTGACCCATTTCTGTTGCCAGAGTAGGCTGGTAACCCACAGCGGAAGGCATTCTTCCCAACAATGCCGAAACCTCTGATCCCGCCTGGGTAAACCGGAATATATTGTCAATGAATAACAGAACGTCCTGGCCTTCGGAATCCCGGAAATATTCCGCCAGAGTTAACCCCGTAAGACCAACCCGCAGCCTGGCTCCTGGAGGTTCGTTCATCTGCCCGAACACCAGGGAAGTCTTATCGATAACTCCAGATTCCTTCATTTCTAACCAGAGGTCGTTACCCTCACGGGTACGCTCACCAACCCCGGCAAACACGGAGAAACCACCGTGTTCGTAGGCAATGTTTCGAATAAGCTCCATAATGAGAACCGTCTTGCCGACCCCGGCACCGCCAAAGAGACCGACCTTACCTCCCTTGGCATAGGGCGCCAGCAGGTCGATAACTTTGATCCCCGTCTCCAAGATCTCTGTAGAAGGTTCCTGCTCCTCGAAAGCGGGAGCTGGTCGGTGGATCGGCAATCTTTCCTCCGTTTCTACCGGGCCCAGGTTATCAATCGGTTCTCCCACTACGTTAAACATCCGCCCCAAAGTTTTCCGTCCTACCGGGACGCTAATAGGAGCGCCGGTATCTACAGCCTTCATTCCACGGCGCAGCCCGTCCGTGGAAGAAAGGGCAACGCATCGGACAACGTTGTTGCCCAGGTGCTGCATGGCTTCCATCGTAATGTTGAAACTTCTGCCTTCCAGGTCCATATCCTGGATATCATCGGTAATCTTAACGGCGTTATAAATGTCAGGCAACTGGCCGGTGTCAAATCTCACGTCAACCACGGGACCAATTACCTGCACAATTCTTCCGATATTCATGAAACTCTACTCCTCCTTTCCAGCAACTTTTGAATTCTATCCTTTAAGCGCTTCCGCACCACCGACAATTTCGGAAATTTCTTTGGTAATTGCCGCCTGACGCGCCCGGTTGAAGCTGAGAGTAAGCCGGTCGATCATCTCAGCGGCATTATCGCTGGCCGAGCGCATCGCTGTCATACGGGCACCGTGCTCGCTGGCCTTGGCCTCCAAAAGAGCCTGATATACTTGGGTTTCCACAAACCGCGGTAACAGGTTTTCCAGGATGCCCTGGGGAGATGGTTCGTAGATGTATTCTACTTCTTTCTTCTCCTCCTGCTTCTCCGGAGAAGGTGAAAGGGGCAGTAAAGGTACGATTTTTGGAACCTGCCGCATCGTGGAAACAAACTCCGTATAAACCAAGTACAATTTGTCAAAAACTTTTTCTTCAAATAGCTCCATCATTTCATGGGCTAAAGCTTTGGCCTGCGTAAAAGTAGGGTCATCCCCTATAGCAATGTACTCCTTTACAATTTCTCGACCACGGCGCCGGAAATAATCCCGTCCCTTGCGGCCCACGGCAACAATCCTTATCTCTTCCTCCACTCCGGCAAGAGTGCGTTCCGTAAGGCGAATAATGTTGGCGTTATAACCTCCGCAAAGGCCCCGGTCAGCCGTTATAACTATATAACCCAGTTTATTGGTCTCTCTTACCTCCATCAGCGGGTGCTGTACCCTTTCCGCATCGACCATCAAGCGGTTCAGAACTTCCTGTAGCTTTTGCGAGTAAGGCCGGGCTGCAATTACTTTCTCCTGGGATTTGCGCAGTTTGGCCGCCGCTACCATTTCCATGGCCTTAGTTATCTGCTGGGTATTTTTGATACTGCGAATCCTGCGTTTGATATCGCGCATACCGGGCATTTATCTCACCACCTGTCAACTTGCAAAAGTTTTCTTGAATTCCTCAATAGCCTTATTCAACCGGTCTACCAGCTCATCGCTCAATTCTTTCTTCTCCCGGATTTCTTTCAGGATCTCGGGTTTTGAGTTGCGCAAGAAATTCAAGAACTGCTCTTCAAAACGACGTACCTGACTTACTTCGATGTCATCCAGGTAACCGTTAACCGCAGTGTAAATTACTACTACCTGTTCTTCTACCGGCATGGGTTCGTACTGGTCCTGCTTTAGGATTTCTACTATACGCTCACCTCGAGCCAGGCGGGCCTGAGTAGCTTTGTCCAAATCGGAACCAAACTGGGCGAACGCAGCTAATTCCCGGTACTGGGCCAGGTCCAGACGCAGGCGACCTGCTACCTGCTTCATAGCTTTAATCTGAGCAGCACCACCGACCCGAGATACGGAAAGACCTACGTTAACCGCAGGACGTATACCGGCATAGAACAGGTCCGACTTCAGATAAATCTGTCCGTCCGTAATGGAAATAACGTTCGTGGGAATATAAGCTGAAACGTCACCGGCCTGAGTCTCAATAA
>NZ_BDGJ01000168.1:127712-193971 GCF_002207765.1 Calderihabitans maritimus | reverse complement strand
CCCCCCCCGCCGTACTCGTCGTTCAGCTTGGCAGCCCTTTCCAACAGGCGGGAGTGGAGATAAAATACGTCGCCTGGGTAAGCTTCCCGTCCCGGGGGACGTCTCAAGAGTAGAGAAAGCTCCCGGTACGCAGCAGCTTGTTTGGAAAGGTCGTCATAGACTACCAGAACGTCCTGTCCTTTGTACATGAAGTATTCACCCATGGCGCATCCCGCATAAGGGGCAATATAGAGGAGTGGCGCCGGTTCACTTGCCGTAGCCGATACAACAATCGTGTAGTCCATGGCCCCGTATTGTTCCAGCTTCTGTACCACTCCGGCTACGGTCGAATTCTTTTGGCCAATAGCCACGTAAATACAAATTACGCCCTGTCCTTTCTGGTTAATTATGGTATCTACTGCCAACGCCGTCTTTCCCGTTTGACGGTCTCCAATAATTAGCTCCCGCTGTCCCCGTCCAATAGGAATCATGGAGTCAATAGCCTTCAGTCCCGTCTGGAGAGGCTGGTGCACCGGACGGCGGGCTACTACTCCCGGCGCAGGAGACTCAATGGGACGAAAAGTGTCGGTCTTTATGGGTCCCTTACCGTCGATCGGCTGGCCTAGCGGATTGACAACCCGTCCAATAAGCGCTTCTCCTACGGGAACCTCCACAATACGGCCGGTCCGCTTAACCTCATCGCCCTCTTTGATATGGGTGTAGGGCCCTAGAATTACGCAACCTATATTATCTTCCTCTAAGTTCAGTACCATCCCGTAGGTATTGCCAGGAAATTCAAGCAATTCCCCGGCCATAGCCTTTTCCAATCCGTAGATACGGGCGATACCGTCGCCCACCTGGATAACGGTTCCCACATCAGTAACTTCGACCTTGGCTTCATATCGCTCTATCTGTTGCTTTAGAATAGAGCTAATTTCATCGGGTCGAATGCTCATTTACTCCCTCACCCCTATCTCTTTAAAATCAGCTTCTTTCAATTTCTCCTCCAACATTTTTAAACGATTGGCCACACTGCCGTCCAAAATACGGTCTCCCAATTTTACCACTACTCCACCGATTAAATTCGGATCTACTTGAGTTTTTACCTTCACCCGTTTGCCGGTCATACGAGATAATTTATCTTCCAGCACCTTTACGTCCTCCGCGGACAGTTCTACCGCCGAACGGACTTCAGCCTCGAAAATGTTACGCGCTTCGTTGGCCATAGCCATATATTCCTCGTAAATCTGCTCCAGGAAACGCTCCCGCTGCTTATCAAAAAGCAGTTGCAGAAAGTTCAGTGCCGTCTGGGACACTCGTTCCTTGAAAAGCTCTATAAAAAGTTCTTTTTTATCTGTCGAGGAAATGCGCTGGTGCTGGAATATCTTTAGAAGCTTTTCGTTGGCATGAATGGTATCTATGATTAAACGCAGTTCATTGCCCAAATCCTCCAGAAGGTCTTTTTCGCGGGCAACAGAAAACAAAGCCTGGGCATAACGCCGGGCTACCGCTTTGTTAATCATTGAAGCTCGCCTACCTCTGCTACAAACTGTTTCACCAATCTTTCATGATCCTTCGGATCCAGGGTCTTGCCTATAACTTTACCCGCAGCCAGCACTGCCAAGGTGGCCATCTCGTCTCGAATCTCTGCGAGAGCTTTGGTTTTTTCGGCTTCAATTTCCTGCCGGGCTTTCTCTAAAATCTTCGCGGCCTCCTCCTTGGCATTAGCTATCATTTCTTCCTTCATGCTTTCGCCCGTCTTGGTGGCCCGATTAATAATTTCCTGAGCTTCCTGCTTGGCACTTTCCAGTTTCTCGTTATATTGGGCCAGCAATTCCTCTCCCTGTTTCTTGAGTTCCTCCGCCCGTTCCAGATTGCCCTCTATTTCCTTCCGGCGGTTATCCAATGTTTTCAGTAAAGGTCCGTAAAGAAATTTATATAAAACGGCCAGTAAAATCAAAAAATTAATTATAGCCCAGATTAACTCCGAAACGTTAATTAACCCTTCCATCGCCAACCTCCTCTCACGAAAAAACGTGGGGGGGCGACTAAAAGGTATCCCTTTTAATCGCCTCCCTTTTCAAACAGCGCCAACTAACCAATCTTACCAAGTAACATGAATGCAATAAGTAGACCATAAATAGTCAGCGCTTCCATGAAGGCCAGAGCCAAAATCATGGAAATACGGATGTCATTAGCTGCTTCAGGCTGGCGAGCAATGCCCTCAAGGGCTCTAGCGGCCGCATTACCTTGGCCCAACGCGGGACCCAAAGTGGCAATGCCAATGGCCAGGCCTGCAGCAAGGGCAATTAAACCGGCTGCTATGGACACTCTTTTTTTCCCTCCCTTCCTAAAGTTCATTTGTCCATACAAGAATTAAAACCTATTGAACTACAGCACTAGTCCTCAATGATGCTCTGCGTGCTCCTCTGTGGCTTCCGCAATGTAAACGGCGGTCAACAGGGTAAAGACAACCGCCTGGATCAACCCCATCAAAAGGCTTAAAAACATCATGGGCAGGGGCACAAAAGCATGAACCAGTTCGAAAAGTTGTTCTATGGTCATTTCTTCACCAAATATGTTTCCGAAAAGACGCAAGGAAAGCGACAATGGACGAACGAACTGTTCAATGACCACCAGAGGAAGCATGAAGGCAACGGGTTGAATAAAGTGCTTCAAGTACCCCAGCCCGTGGGTCTTAAAACCGGAAATCTGCGTAGCGAAAAACACCACGATAGCCAGCCCCAGGGTGACGCCCCAGGCGCTGGTAGGAGCCGCCAGACCCGGTATTTTACCTGCCATTGGTAGCAGGCCACTATAATTAGAAATCAGAATAAAAATAAATAGGGTCATGAGTAACGGTAAATACTGCTTGGCCCGGCGGTATCCCATAATACCGGCGAAAAAGTCCAACAAGGCTTCTGTGATCATTTCCATAACATTTTGAGCCCCGGTAGGAACCCTGCGTAAATTGCGAGTGGCCAACCAGCTAAAGACAATGATCAAAAGCATGATCGCCCACATCGTAGTTACCCTGCTGGTAACCTCCAGACCAAATAAATGAAAAAGTGCACCGGGCACCTCATGACCACCGCCGTGTTCCATTAAATTTCACCCCTTTCTTTTGAAGAAATATTTAACGGCCAAATACTTCTGCATCGCCGTCAGCCCTAAAGCCGTACCGGTCAGCAACCATACCCTTTTGTAAACAGCAAAAAGCACCAGGAAATTAATTCCGTAGCGCACTAGGTAACGTCCCCATAATTTCGCTTTCGCTCTGTCTACGGGCAAACCTTCCAGACGGGGAAGCAATCTCACTATCAACTGGTGGTTAAAGATGCTGACTACGGCACCGAAAGCTAAACCGACGAATAACTCTTGAAGGTTCAACCGTTACCCTCCCAGTTAATCTTTTTCCTAATTACCATTCCCCCTTTTCGGCCTGCCTAATACTTTTAATTGGGTAAAAAGATGCTGGAAGGAAAGTCCTACTCCCAAAAGTACTCCCACAAACATTAAAAAAGGCGAGGTCTGAAATTTCTGGTCCAGGTAATTACCAGCATACCAGCCTAGTCCAATACGTACGGCAGTAGAAATACCGAAGGATGCGGCGACACTGAAAAGCTTTACATAGCTCCAGGCTTTTTCCGACATAACAGTCCCTTCCTAAAAATTAAACTAACCTCTCTGGTTATCGCCCCATCCTAAATAGTATGTAATTTTTCCCGTTTCATACCAAAAAAGTATACATTATACCGCATAATTGATACACACTTTAACTATTATTCTCTCTCCCATAAAAAAATCCTTTTTTTCGCCCCTACTTTTTTTTAGCGTTTTCGGTAGATTTCATATATTTCCGCCTGCCTCTCTAAGAGGAAAATTGTACCGGTGGATAAGGCGAAAGCTTAAAGTGATACAGAATGCCTTCTACAATACGGCGGGATGCTTTTCCGTCACCGTAGGGATTCACGGCATTGGCCATTTTTTGATAAGCATCCTGGTCTTGGAGCAGACGGACGGTTTCCGATATAATACGCTCCCGTTGCGTGCCCACCAATTTAACCGTGCCTGCTTCCAAAGCCTCCGGACGCTCGGTAGTATCCCGCAGCACTAAAACCGGTTTTCCCAAGCTGGGAGCTTCCTCCTGCAGGCCCCCGGAATCGGTGAGGACTAAGTAGACCTTATTCATTAGATTGACAAAGGGTTCATAATCTAAAGGTTCGATCAGGTGGACCCGCGCCATGTTGCCCAGAATTTCACGGGCCGGCTCTCGCACCCGGGGGTTCCGGTGTACCGGAAATATTACTTCTACTTCGGGAAATTTCAGTACCAAATCTTTTAGGGCCAACAAAATGCGGGTCATAGGTTCTCCCCAGTTTTCCCGCCGGTGAGCAGTAACCAGGAGCAGCTTGGAGGAAGTGAAATCAATGGAAGCCAATTCTCCCCGGAAAGAGTAGTTTTCCTTTACCGTAGCCAGCAAAGCATCTATTACCGTGTTCCCCGTAACCAGAATAGTTTCGGGAGGAACGTTTTCCGAAAGCAGATTTTCTTTAGCTCGAAGAGTCGGAGCAAAGTGTAAATCGGCCAGGACTCCCGCCAGCCGGCGGTTCATTTCTTCCGGATAAGGTGAATATTTATTTCGGGTACGCAAACCAGCCTCTACGTGTCCTACCGGAATCCGTTGATAAAAAGCGGCAAGAGCAGCCACAAAAGTCGTACTAGTGTCCCCATGAACCAAAACCAAGTTCGGCCTTTCCTTCTCCAATATCTCTTTCATTCCCAGCAAAACCCTGGTGGTAATATCATAGAGAGATTGTTTCCTTTGCATAATGTTTAAATCGTACTGGGGACTTATTTGAAATAAGTTCAAAACCTGATCCAACATTTCCCGGTGCTGGGCGGTAACTGCCACCACCGTATCTATCTTCTGCCGATGTTTCTCCAGTTCTTTGATTAGCGGAGCCATCTTGATGGCCTCTGGACGCGTTCCAAATACTGCCAGTACTTTGGGTTTGAACAAATCTATCCCGCCTTTTCTGCCGCCAAACCAGGCTATATTAAATGTCTCCCACCGGGCTTCATTCTTCTGGAGTGAGGTATCCCTTGTTAATCAGCTTGAGAATATGCTCCTCCAAAGCCCTTTCAATATCGACTCCGTATTGTTCTTCCAGCACAAACATCATGGATACGGCTGTCTGGGCTACGTCCAGCAGTTCCCGGGTTATCTGCTTCATAACTTCGTCCTGAGAAATATCTACCCGCTCTCCGTTAAGCCCCCGGAGTTTACCAATGGCCTGAGCCAGCTCTCCCGTCTCTTCCATGAGCTTCAGTGCCGTGGATTCCATGGTGGGGGAAAGTTTATTCAGGCGCGGAAGGGCTACAATTTTCTTTTTCACATTCAGTTTCTCCTTTCTCCCGCAAACCGCTGAAACGAACGACTTCAATTCCTGCCTCCTGCATGAGCTTCACGGCCAGGTTATCCGGGTAGTCACCCCGGTAGACCACTCGTTTGATTCCCGCATTGATAAGTATTTTAGTGCACAAAACGCAGGGATGGTACGTGGTGAAGAGAGTGCCCCCTTTGATACTTGCCCCGTAAGTAGCCGCCTGGATGACCGCGTTCTGTTCGGCATGGACCCCCCGGCAAAGCTCGTGTTTTTCACCTGCCGGTACCCCTTTCGCTTCCCGCAGGCAACCTACTTCATCACAGTGAGCCAGACCGCTGGGGGCTCCGTTGTAACCGGTACTCAGAATACGGTTGTCTCTGGTGATAATCGCTCCCACCTGCCGACGCAAACAGGTGGAACGCTTGGCCACCACTTCTGTTATTTCCATAAAATATTCATCCCAACTTAGGCGCCTGTTATTATTCACTATCTTTCCCGCCTTATTCAGTACCGAACAGTCTGTCCCCGGCGTCTCCCAGACCGGGAACTATGTATCCATGATCGTTTAGCCTTTCATCAACGGCAGCTGTATATATGTCTACCTCCGGATGTTCACGACGGACACGCTGAATGCCTTCAGGAGCTGCAATAAGGCTGAGAAGTGTAATATCTCGCGCCCCTTTTTCCTTTAACAGTTGAATAGCACCCGCTGCCGAACCTCCTGTGGCCAGCATCGGATCAACTACTATCAACTCTCCGTCCGCCACATCCTTCGGTAGCTTGTAGTAGTACTGTACCGGTTCCAAAGTATGGGGATCCCGGTACAAGCCTATATGTCCCACCCTAGCCGTCGGGATCAAACGGAGCATACCGTTGACCATCCCCAGTCCGGCTCGGAGTATAGCTATAATGCTCATTCTCGCTGCTAAAACCTTAACCCTTGCTTCCGCAATCGGGGTTTGAACTTTCGTTTCTTCCAAAGGAAGATTACGGGTAACTTCATAGGCCATCAGCATGGCCACTTCCTCTAACAATTCCCTGAACTTCTTACAACTGATATTCTTATCCCGCATTAAGGACAATTTATGCTGGATCAAAGGATGGTCAAGAAGGTGTAATTCGGACATAAATTGCCTCCATTCCAACGATTATTAATTAAGATCTTGGTATAAGGGAAATTCCTGGCAGAGCTTTGCCACTATGCTCCGGGCCGTTTGTCCTTTCCGAGGGTCGTCGCGATAAGTAATCGTCAAATCAATGGCTTCGGCGATAAGCTCCATTTCTTCCTCTTTCAGCCCGCGGGTGGTCACCGCCGGAGTACCGATTCTTATCCCGCTGGTTACAAAAGGACTGCGGGGATCGAAAGGAATGGTATTTTTGTTGACCGTTATACCTACTTCGTCCAACAGGCATTCGGCCTCTTTCCCAGTAATCCCCTTGTTCCGGAGGTCCACAAGTATTATGTGGTTATCCGTACCACCGGAAACTAATCGAAAACCTCTTTTCTCCAGAGCGCTGGCCAGCGCTTTGGCGTTGGAGACTATCTGCCGCTGGTATTCTTTAAACTCGGGAGTCATGGCCTCCCGGAGGGCTACCGCTTTGGCTGCAATCACGTGCATAAGCGGCCCGCCTTGGATTCCCGGGAAAATAGCCTTGTCAATAGCTGAAGCAAACTCTTGTCGAGTCAGGATCATGCCTCCCCGGGGGCCACGTAAAGTTTTGTGAGTGGTAGTGGTAACAAACTCGGCATAGGGTACGGGATTCGGATGTAACCCGGTTGCCACCAGACCGGCAATATGGGCCATGTCAACCATAAGCATAGCTCCAACTGCGTCGGCAATCTGGCGGAAACGTGAAAAATCAATTATACGGGGATAAGCGCTGGCTCCTGCTATAATGAGCTTAGGTTTGGCTTTTTGGGCTATGGACAATACTTCATCATAATCAATTTGCTCTGTTTCCCGGCTGACACCGTAAGAAACCACCCGGAAATATTTCCCCGACAGGTTGACGGGGCTTCCATGGGTAAGGTGACCGCCATGGGAAAGATTCATCCCCATTATCGTGTCTCCCGGTTTCAGAACAGCAAAATACACGGCCGTATTGGCCTGCGTCCCTGAATGGGGCTGTACGTTGGCGTGTTCCGCTCCATATATTTTTCGCGCTCTCTCCCGGGCTAAGTTCTCTACTATATCTACATACTCACAGCCCCCATAATACCTTTTACCCGGATATCCTTCCGCATATTTATTGGTCAAAACTGAGCCCTGGGCTGCCATCACCGCCGGGCTGACAAAATTCTCCGAGGCTATAAGTTCTATTTTACTCGCCTGTCGCTGCTGTTCCAGCCGGATAGCTTCAGCCACCTCAGGGTCAATAGTCTCAACCATCTTAATCGAACTCATCCTCTTTCTCCTCTCATAAATCTGTATCCAAGATAAGAAGCAACTACCGGAGGCTTGTCTGCATTAGAGGTTGTACTTCTGTTCAATAGATGTTATCTTTCTAACCCGTCGTTCATGGCGACCTCCCGTGAACTCACTCTCCAGCCACACCCGGACAATCTCCAGCGCCAACCCCGGGCCGACAACCCGTTGCCCCAAGGTCAAAATGTTGGCGTCGTTATGCTCCCGGGAAGCCTTGGCGGAAAACACGTCATGGCACAGAGCGGCACGCACCCCAGGAACCTTGTTAGCCGCTATGCTTACCCCTATACCTGTACCACATACCAGTATCCCCCGGTCGTACTGTCCTGCCCTGACCGCTTCAGCTACCTGTAGGGCGAAGTCCGGATAGTCAACCGACTCCTGGTTGTAAGTGCCGAAATCGTGATAGCTAATACCTCTTTCCTCTAGATATTTTTTAATCTTTTCCTTCAATTCAAAACCACCGTGGTCACTACCTAACGCTATCTTCAAACCACCCATCCCTTCTATGCATTTTACGACAAAATTTCCAATTAGGAAGTTCTACATAAAAACGCTATTCCCTCTAACAGATTTATAAATAAGAAAACGCCCGCGTCAAATTTATTGTTGGCGTTCGGAGAGAAACTATGCGGAATCGGCACCGGGCTCCTTTTCAAGAAATTTGTCCATAGCACGGGTTACGTAACGCTTCAATTCTTCATAACACTCTTGGTATACCTCAACTGACTCCCCAAAAGGATCCGCTATATCGGGATTATTCTCTATTTCTTCCCGCGTGTCGGCAGCATATTCTTTAAGCGTGTAGACTTTATCGTCGATCCTGGGTACCAGCTCACAAATCATTTGTTTATGTTGCTCAGTCATGGTTAGGATCAGGTCGGCTTCCTTCAGCCCTTCCGGTGTTGCGTTGCGGGCCTGGTGGCCTTTAAGGTCCAGTCCCTCTTGCTCCGCCACTTCAATCGCCTGAGGTGAAGCAGGCATTCCCGGAATGGCCGCGAGTCCCGCCGAACTCACCAATACTTCCTTTTCTTTACCTCTTTCCTCCAATATCCGTCTGGCTATAACCTCTGCCAGAGAACTGCGGCAGGTATTTCCGGTACAAATAAATAGCAGCTTTCGCATAATCATACCCTTCCTGCATTAACAATAATTATCTAAGCCTTTATTTTAACCGAAGAACAACTTTATTCCAATACCTATCAGAATTAAGCCTCCCGCGACCTGGGCCTTGTTTCCCAACCAGCGTCCCAGGTATTTTCCGAAAATAAAGCCGCTGGCCGTCATCAGCCCGGCTACCAGTCCCATCACTATAACGGTAAGAGGAAGGTTGGCTTGAAAGGTCCCCAGGCTGAACCCAACGCTCAAGGCATCCAAACTAACGCTTGCCGCTAATAACATAAGACCCCAGAAACCGGTCAGAATGGAAAGACCGCCCGTTATCTTTCCCATCCCCAGTCCCTTTCTGGCCAGGGAAGAACCTGCTTCTTCCCCGTTTTCGGGAAACAGGCCCTCCCGTAGCATATGCATGCCTATAAAAAAGAGTACGGTGGCGCCGATAATGGTAGCCACATGCCCCATTATCCGGCCCAACAGCGTGCCCAGAGAAAGGCCGATTAGGGGCATAAAAATGTGAAAAAGGGTTACCACTGAAGAAACCTGAAAAATATGTTGCATTCCTATTCCGCCTACGCCAATTCCAACGGCCATGGAAAAGGCATCCGTACCCAAAGCAACAGCTACTAAAAGCAAAGTTGATAGATTCATCCTCATCCTCCAATTCAGAAAAGCCCACATCCCCCGGCCTATGCAAGCGCAACACTACAGCCTACTGGTAGCTGGGCCGTAATTACCTTTTGGTTGCGGATGAGCGTGGTTTGATTAATGTCTATTCCTAAAATAACAGCGATATACAGAATTACGAACTGATAACTCTACCCCCCGCTGCTTTTCGCAACCGGTTCATTATAGCCAGGCCTATTCCTTCGTCGGGAAAGGTTTCCGCCAGAACTACTGTAGCCTGGTTCAAGTCGCAGTTGCGCAAAGCGTTAAACAGACGCCGGGCAATTTCTTCCAGGTTGCGGCGGCTGCCCAGGATTTCAATATGGTCGGGGACCACTGGCCCTCGACGGTAATAGTCTGCCGTCTCTTCCGTAGCCAAAATGGCAACCCGCTCGCCCCTTTCCTGCCACTTTTTACACAATTCCAAAATTTTTTGCACCGCCAGCCGGGGACTTCCTGCGACTAGAAAAACTTCTGCCTCCGGTGAATAATGAGTATATTTCATTCCGGGGGAGCGGGGCTTCCATTCCGGGTCGCTCTTCTCGAGTGCCGGGTCGAGAGCAACCTCCCCCAACACCTCTCTTAATTGTTCCACCGTTGCTCCCCCGGGTCTCAGAATTACCGGAACTTCCGTCGTAAGGTCTAGCACCGTGGATTCTACCCCTACCCGGGCGGCCCCTCCGTCCAAAACCACATCAACTTTCCCCTGCAGGTCCGCTAGGACATGCTGTCCCGTCGTTGGACTTGGCCTACCCGACCGGTTAGCACTAGGCGCAGCCACCGGTACACGGGCGGTCCGAAGGAGCGCCAAGGCTACCGGGTGATCCGGCATCCTGATCGCTACTGTTTCCAGACCGGCTGTGACTTCCAACGGGACCTGATCCCGGCGAGGAAGCACCAAAGTCAAAGGTCCCGGCCAAAAAAGTTGCATCAACCGCCGTGCTTTTTCAGGTACATAGGTCACCAAATTGTCGACTTCTACCAGCGAACCCACATGGACAATCAAAGGATTATCTGCCGGCCTTCCTTTGGCCTGAAATATTTTCCTCACTGCCTCGCGGTTCAGGGCATTAGCTCCCAGTCCGTATACCGTTTCGGTAGGAAAGGCTACTAATCCTCCTTCACGTAAAACCCGGGCCGCCCATTCTATTTTATCCGGTTCCGGTTCTACGGGATTAACCACCAGATACTGGGTGGCTACGATTTTTCCCATGGGCACCACCTGTTCTAAATGCTAGTATAGCCAGCATAAAGCCTTTTCCATTCTCCTAAATTTTACTAACTATCCCAATAAAAGAACATCAAAAGAAGCTGGGTTGTACCAGCTTCCTAAAATTTTTCAAATTCTTCCACATTCAGTACCAATACCACCGTACCGGTGGTCAACAACTCCTGCAAATCTTCTTTTTCTTCAAAAGCCAGCCTGCGAATTTGCCGCCTTTCGCAATTGGCCCGAATAAGATGTTTCACCTGTTCCACTTCGTCGTCTTCAACGCCGATTAATATGGTGGTATTGCCTCTTCGCAAAAAACCTCCGGAACTGGCCAGTTTGGTAGCCCGAAATTTATACCTGATCAATTCCTCCAAGAGGCTGTCGGCATCGGCATCCTGTACAATGGCAATCACCAGTTTCAACGCTCTCACTTCCCATCCAGATTATCCGCCACTTTCAAATCAACTTAAATTATATTTTCTCTGGTTCCCCAAGAATTCCTTGTGTCGGACTAAATTTTTTCATCAAGGCAAATAGATAACAAGGCCAACCAGCCCGGATAGAAGAATTACCAAAATGGGATGAAAACGCAATAAGGTCACCCCGAAAAGGGCGCTCACCAAGATAACCACGCTTGATACATCTATCAATGCATTCCGGGCGAAACTAACCCCTGCCGCCAGAATCAGCGCAACTACCATAGGACGCAATCCCCGAAAAACTGCCTGCAATACAGGCAACTCCTGAAAGCGGAAAAAGAAGCGGGCTATTAGCAAGATCATCAAAATCGGCGGCAGAACCATCCCTCCAGTAGCCACCAGGGAGCCGGGAATGCCGGCCAGCTTGTATCCTATAAAGGTCGCCGAGTTGATAGAGATGGGGCCCGGTGTCATTTGAGACAGGGCAATGATGTCTACCAACTGGTCCATAGTCAGCCAGTGGTTAACCTTAACTAGTTCTTTTTCCAGCAGGGGTATCATGGCGTAGCCGCCACCGATACTGAAAGTGCCGATTTTGACATAGGTAAAAAACAGTCTTAAGAGCAGCATTGTTCTTCCCCCCAGAACTACTCCTTAAAAAAGATGGCCCCAATAATTCCGGCTCCGATAAGAGCAGCAATGGGATGTATTCCTAAGAAAAATACGGCCATAAAACCAGTTATACCTAGTACAACGGTTTTCCAGCTTTCAGTTACTTTCTTCCCCATGGCAAAAGACGCATAAAAAAGAAGACCAACCACCGCCGCCCGGGCGCCTCTCATAAATGCTTCGACCGGTGAATATTCCCTGAATTGTAAAAAGAAATTGGCTATTAGCAAAATAATCAAAAAGGAAGGGAGTGCAGCACCTATGGCCGCAAATAACGCTCCTCCGGTTCCTGCTACCTTATAGCCGATTATGGTCGCCGAGTTAATGGCAATAACACCGGGAGTGGACTGAGCAATAGCAATCAGGTCGACAAACTCCTCCGAACCAACCCATTTCCATTTCTGTACCACTTCTCTTTCAATGATGGGGAGCATGACGTAACCACCGCCTATAGTGAACGCTCCTATCTTAAAAAAGGTTAAAAAAAGCCGCCACATGAGTCGTAATTTTGAAATTCTTTTCATTATTGTATCACCCTTTTATCTGCGGCGAGCTACAACTACTCGATCTCGCCTTGCATAATCTTTCCCCACTTGAATATGCTCAAAACATCCATTAGTCCGGATCAAAGACACAACTTGTTCCGCCTGATCGCAACCTATTTCAAGAACCAGATGCCCTTCTGGCCGCAAAACATCCGCAGCCTGAGGGATTAACCGGCGATAAACCTCCAGCCCGTCTGGACCCCCGTCCAAAGCAGCACGAGGCTCATATCGCACTTCCGGTTGCAGATTCTCTATCTGGGCCGACGGAATATAAGGGGGATTGGAAACTACTAAATCAAACTGCCGGATCCTGTGCTTTTTTTCTTTCTCTTGTAAAAAGAAAGGCCCCAACAGGTCCCCCTGAATAAATTTTACCTGTTTGGCCACCCCCAGGCGTAAAGCATTTTCCCGAGCCAGCTTTAGAGCTTCCTGTGAGAAGTCAACAGCATACACCTGAATTCCCGTAGCCAATCTGGCTAAGCTGATGGCTATAGCACCACTACCGGTACCTACATCTACCACCGACCTATAATTATATTTTTTTATCAACTCCAATGCCGTCTCTACTACTACTTCGGTATCTGGGCGAGGTATAAGGACATTGGGATTGACCAAAAAATCCATGGCCATGAATTCCTGGTGACCGGTGAGGTATTGCAAAGGATAGCGTTCGGCTCTCTTTTTTACCAAGGACATATATTTTTCATAATCCCCGGCAGTGAGTATCTGATCAACCCGAATCAAGAGGGCAGTCCGGGAACAGCCCAAAACGTAGCCTAACAACTGCTGGGCTTCGCTTAAAGCCGTTTCTATTCCCGCTCTTTCCAGCCGATCCTTGGCTTCTTTAATTGCCTTCCTTGCCGTTACCGCCGGCAGACGTTCCATAGAAGATTACTCCATTTCTTCTAATTTAGCCGCCTGGTCAGTAGTAATCAGAGCCTCAATGATTTCTTCCAATTCTCCCTGCAACACTTGTTCTAATTTATGCACCGTCAGCCCAATACGATGGTCGGTTACGCGGTTTTGCGGGAAATTATAGGTTCTAATTCGTTCACTGCGGTCACCGCTCCCCACCTGACTCCTGCGGGCATTAGCCAGCTCCTGTTGCCGTTCCTGCTCGAGTTTATCCAGTAGACGCGCCCTGAGAACCCTCATAGCCTTATCTTTATTTTTATGTTGAGACTTTTCATCCTGGCAGGTCACCACTATTCCGGTTGGCAAATGCGTAATTCTCACGGCTGACTGGGTAGTATTTACCGATTGGCCCCCCGGTCCACTGGAACAAAAAACATCAATGCGCAGGTCTTTAGGGTCAATTTCTATATCCACTTCCTCCGCTTCCGGCAGTACGGCGACAGTTGCCGTGGAAGTGTGAATTCTCCCTCCGGATTCTGTAGTCGGTACCCGCTGGACCCGGTGTACTCCGCTTTCAAATTTTAGTTTACTGTAAGCACCGTGGCCTTCAACGAGAAAGATAATTTCTTTGAACCCTCCCATATCGGTTGGGTGGGAACTTAAAATTTCCGTTCGCCAACCCTGGTTTTCCGCGTATCGACTGTACATACGGAACAAGTCCCCGGCAAAAAGGGCCGCCTCTTCCCCGCCGGCCCCGGCTCGAATTTCCATGATCACGTTTTTCTCATCATTGGGATCTTTAGGCAACAACAGTATTTTAAGCTCTCGCTCCAGCCGGGCTTTTTTTTCCTCCAGTTCTTCAAACTCCGCTTCTACCATTTCTCGAAAATCTTTCTCCAGGTCGTCTTCCAAAAGTTCCCGGGCTTCCTGTAAATCTTTGCAAACCTTCTTGTATTCTCTGAAGACATTCACAATCTCTGATAGAGCTGCGTGAGCCTTGGCATGTTTTTGGTATTGTTTCTGATCGGCAATAACCTCCGGGTCACTGAGAAGTCTCCCCAGTTCTTCGTATTTATCCTCAATGTTTTGTAGTTTTTCGAACACTAGTACTCACCTCCCAATGCTAGCCATCGGTAGAGTCTTCTTTACCTTCTGGAATAAGAGCTTTAAGCGCTTCTAAAGCAACCTCAACCTGTTCGTCGTCAGGCTCCCGGGTGGTAAGTTTCTGCAACCAGAGTCCCGGTGCAATTAAAGTATGCACTAGTTTGGAATTAGGATACCTGCCGGCCAGTTTAATAATTTCATAGGCTGCGCCGGCAATTAAAGGCATCAGAAAAATTCGCGATAAAACCCGCCATAACAGATTAGAATAACTTAAGAAAGAAAAAACCAGTATAGTAAGCAACATAACTATTAACAGAAAGTTGGTTCCACAACGGGGGTGCAGGGTAGAGAACTTTTGCGCATTGTCTATCGTCAGTTCTTCCCCCGCTTCAAAAGCGCCGATAACTTTGTGTTCCGCTCCATGATAGGCAAAGATGCGCTGAATATCTTTCATCTGGGAAATTGCTACAATGTAACCCAGAAAAATAGCGATTCTTAAAATGCCTTCCACCAGGTTCAGCCAGAACTCCGACATATAAGCTCTTAACCCGTGGGCCAAGGAAGTGGGCAGCACAACAAAAAGCAGCAAGGCCGCTCCTAAGGCCAAAATTATGGTAATGATAATTTCCAGTGTGCTCAATTGCTCCTTTTCTTCGGCTACCTGATTGGCAGAAAAAGTAAGGGCCTTAATCCCGATAACCAGGGCTTCCATCAAGGCCAGAAAACCCCGTAACAAAGGCCACTTAAAAATGGGTATACGATTCGCCAGCGAATTGATAGTTTCTCTTTCCACCACAATCTCGCCGGTATTCTTGCGCACTGCTACGGCCATTTCGTTTGGGCCCCGCATCATTACTCCCTCAATAACAGCCTGTCCCCCGTAATGAATATTAGGCACTTAATTTCAACTCCTTACGGCCGACAACACAATTACGTAAAGTATTATAGCAAAAGGTCCGCTCCTTTGACCAGAAAATTGTAGCGGTAGCAAAAGAAAAGGTAGAGCCGTGGCTCCACCTTTCCGCGGGTTTACAGGCCATATTTCTTTTTGAATTTTTCTATACGGCCACCCTTTTCGACTACCCGTTGTCTCGCGCCAGTGTAGAAAGGATGACAATTGGAACAAACTTCCACACGGATATCCTTTTTGGTAGAACGAGTTTCTATGACGTTGCCACAGGCACAGGTAATAGTGGTTTTTTCATATTTAGGATGAATTCCTTTTTTCATCACTTTCACCTCAAATGTATTCTTTTTCAAACGTTATGTATTATAGCATAGTATAAGCGTGATTGCAAATACAGTTGACACTAGATTACCAGTCCCCCATCAACCCCTAAAACTTGTCCGTTAATGAAAGAAGCTTCGTCAGAAGCAAGGAATAAATATGCGGCCGCTACATCCCTGGGTTGGCCTAACCGTCCCAGTGGTGTTTTTGACCGCATAAATTCCAATACCTTTTCCGGTACCTTTGCGGTCATGTCCGTTACTATAAACCCCGGTGCTACCGCGTTCACTCTGATACCTTTTGGTCCCAACTCTTTGGCCCAGGACTTGGTCATACCAATAACTCCCGCCTTGGTAGCAGCATAGTTTGTCTGGCCTATATTACCGTATATTCCCACTACTGAAGAAGCATTTAGTATTACTCCTGAACCTTGTTCTAACATTACAGGAGCTACAGCCTGGGTACAATTATACACACCCTTGAGATTAACTGCTATAACTCTATCCCATTGTTCTTCAGACATTTTTGTTAGAAAAGCATCCGCTGTTATCCCGGCGTTATTGATAAGTATATCTATTCTGCCGAATTTCTCTTTGGTTTTCACTGTAATTTGTTGTATACTTTCTCGATCCGTAACATCTGCTTCAAAAAATAAGACTTCAGTTCCTAATTCCTCTAACTTTTTCACCACGCTCTTCCCCGCCTCTTCGTCATAATCGACAATAACTACTTTCGCCCCCTCTTTGGCAAAGAGCAACGAAGTTTCCTCCCCAATTCCTTTGGCCCCTCCCGTAATTATGGCTACTTTATCCTTCAAGCGCATTCCTTAATCCCCCGTTCTCGTTAAATTATTCTTGCTCATGTTATCGTTCAATTACCTTTATTAAAAGCCAATCCACTTTTCCAGGCAAATTTATATCAGCTATGCTATATAATTAAAAGGCTTCAAAGAAGCCCTTTAATTCTACTTGGAAATTGAAATCCGTTTAGCTTTTTCTTCGAACCGAGGCAATGTTCCATGCGGCACCGTTTCAACTGAAGCTGGATGAGCTCTAAAAGTCTCAAAGAATTTTTCTGCTATCATATTCTTTAATTGAGGAAAGGTTTCCACATTCACCCATGGTTTCGGATCAACAATTATTTGTACGTCTGAATTCTGCCCTTTACTCTTAACCACTATCTGGTACTCTTCTACTTCCTCGAAGCTACGCATCAGGTCCTCAATTTCAATAGGAAAAACTATGCGACCTTTAATTTTAAAAGTCTCTTGAACTCGACCTAGAATTCCTTTTACAAACCTTGCATATCCTCTCCCGCAACTACAAGGCTCTTCGCTTAGTACAACTAAATCTCTTGTCCTGTAGCGAACTACTGGAGTTGCCGATCTGCCCAAATGAGTAATAACTAATTCGCCAACTTCACCAGGCTCCACCGGTTCCAGAGTATCAGGGTTAATAATTTCTACATAAATCTGATCCTCCATTACATGTAGATCTCCATGAGGATACCCTTCGGCACATTCAAAAGCCCAAACTAACCCGGACTCCGTCGAACCGTAGGAGTTATATGCCCTTGCGCCCCAGCCTCGCTCTATCTTTTCTTTTAGCCCTGAGCATAAAGGTTCTCCGGCCATGGTAATAATTCTGACATTGGTTTCAGTAACTAAATCTACGCCCATTTTTTCCGCCACGTCAATTAGGTACAGCGCATAGTTGGGTGTAGTACAGATTACCGTAATAGGTGATTTTCTTAATAACTGAATACGTGTTTTTGCATCCATTCCTCCGGCAGGATAGATCTGGCAACCAAGCTTCTCCAGAGCATTGAAACCAGCCCACATAATAAATAGGCCATAACTGGCAAACCAGGTCGCCACATCGTAAGGTCTTATCCCTTGTGCCCAATGCGCCAAACACCAACCCTCTTGAACATATTCCCAGTCTCGTAAAGTATCTAGCATACGGACAGGATTAACTCCCGTAAAACCTGAAGTTTGGTGGAACTGAGCTAACAATTCAGGTTGATCAGGCCACGTACAGATGGATTCATCCAAAACAATGTAGTCGTATCCACCATCATTTTGCTCCCTACCACCGCCACCTAAGTTGCGTATCATAAAAGGTAATTTTTGCATATCCCGAGGGGTACGGATGTCTTCAGGTTTAATTTTTCGTTTCGACCACTGTTGGTAATAATAAGAGTTGTTATTGTATAGCCATTTAATCTGTGCTAGCACCTTTTTAAATGATAGCTCTCGCAACTTTTCCAACGGCATAGTTTCCGTATAGGGATTCCAGTATTTGTTATAGTCAACTCTTTTAGCGTTCTTCATGGAACTGGGCTGTTTACCAGGCCTTCCTAAAAACGGTAAGTACATAATACCCCTCCAGGTTTCTTAATTTGCTTTCCGAATCCAAATATTCTGTCTAAAAGTTCGATCTCCTTTAGGTAAATTGATTAATTTTCCCCATGAATCTTGCCGAAATCTTATATTTCTCAATCAGGTAATCGTTTCCCTTGCGCATCATACCGGTAAAAACCCTGCCCGGTCTTTCTACCCAGCAGTCCGGCCTCTACCATTCTTTTTAGCAGCGGAGGAGGAGCATAAGCCGGATCCTGCAAATCGTTATATATTCCTTCCAGTGAATGCAAAAGTACATCAAGCCCGGTTAAATCAGCCAACTCCAGCGGACCCATGGGAAAGCCATATCCCAACCGCATAGCCTGGTCTATTTCCTCCTTGGAAGCGATCCCCTCGGTTAAGACCACGATAGCCATCCGCATGTAAGGCAGTGCCACCCGGTTGGCGATAAAACCTCCAAAATCTTTTCCAGCTACTACCGGCTCCTTCCCCATCTGCTTTGCTACTTCCTTGACTATCGCTACAGTGGTATCCGCCGTCCGAACTCCTTTAATTATTTCTACCAATTTCATCATAGGCACGGGACTGAAGAAGTGCATACCTACCACTTGTTCTGGACGGTTGGTAGCTGCAGCAATCTTGGTTATGGATAAGGCCGAAGTATTGGTAGCTAAAATAGCTTCAGGCTTACAAATATTATCCAATTTGCTGAAAACGTCTTTCTTTATCTCTAGGTTTTCGAAAACCGCTTCTATTACCAATTCGGCTTCAGCAGCTTTAGTTAGATCAGTGGTAGTTTCTATCCTATTTATAATCTCTGATACTTCACCTTCCGAAATTTTACCCTTTTTCGCAAAGCGTTCCAGCGAATTTTTAATGCTTTCCATGCCTTTCTGCAAAATCTGGTCGTTAAGATCATGCATTACCACTCGATAACCGCCTTGAGCCGCGACCTGAGCAATACCGCTGCCCATCAGTCCCGCTCCTACGACAAAAATTGTTTTGATCACCATATCCCTCCTTACCTCTATTAGCATTTACCTAGGAGGCTGGCGATATTAACCGAGCTATATCCTACAAAGCCCCCGTCAACTACCAAGGTCTCCCCAGTAATGTAATCAGCCGCGCTGGAAGCAAGAAATACCACTGCACAAGCTACATCTTCTGGCTGGCCGGCACGTCCTAGTGCAGTACGCTCTTTCATCATATTTGAAATTTCCGGCATGGTCGCAATCTTCTCGTTCATACCTGCTCCTATAAATCCGGGTGCTACTGCATTTACATTAATGTTGTAGCGCCCCCATTCAAATGCCAGGTTCTTCGTCAAACTGATAACTCCCGCTTTAGAAATAGCATAAGCAGAAGCACCGGGGTCTGCGATGATCCCTGCCACAGAAGCGATATTAATAATCTTTCCCCTTCTCTGTTTCATCATTTGTTTTGATGCGGCCTGACAGCAGCGGAAGACAGCCTTTAAATTGACGTCTTGGATCTTGTCCCAGCCACTTTCCCTGATTTGCTCGGCGGGAGCAAGAAAGGGACAAATCCCCGCATTGTTGACCAAAATATCTAGCCGACCGTATTCTTTAACTGCACCTTCCACTATTTTTTCCGGCGCATCAGCTTCGGTGAGGTCAGCAGTAATCGTAATAGCTTTTCTTCCGACTTGCTCGATTTCTCCAGCCACCGAACTGCAATCGCTCCGAGCAACCAGAACCAAGTCAGCTCCAGCCTCGGCCAAGGCCTTAGCAATCGCCCGGCCTATTCCTCGCCTTGCTCCCGTAACAAGGGCAACCTGGTCTGTCAACCTGAATTTGTCCGGAAACATATAACCCCTCCTGCCAAATATTGATTATTTCAAGGATTCAATAAAGGCTTCTATTCTTGTTTTCACCTGCCCAGTAGAACTCATCCCTTGTTCTACCTCAATAAATAAGCTAGAAACACCTAGTTCATCAAGCATTTCCTTAATAGCTGGATATTCAAACAAATATGTGTCACAAAACTTCTGTAACAAAATTACTACTCCTTCCACCTGTCTTTCCAGCACCAACTTTTTGATTAAATCAAACCGTCTCTGGGTGGGGTGTACGCAGAAGCAAGGAATTTTGTTTATATAACGTTCAGCTAGGGCTTCTAACGGGTTTTTTCCCGTTTTTACTTCTTGCCAATAGTATCTACTCCCGGTACAAAGATCGTCGCTGACAACCTGGCCACCACACTCTTCAATAAGAGTAACCCACCGGTGATCCACCAGGCAACTCCCGGACAGGTGAAGCCGCTTTCTTTGGAAATTATTGGTGTTATTGCCGTTATCCTCTAAATATTGCCGTAGTAATTGGTTGGCCTCAACTACATCCAGATACATAGAGGCCAGGGTTAACTGCATTGCTTCTGTTGACCTCAATCGCGGTGGATTTTCACTTCTAGCTAAATCCACCTCTTTTAGCAAGCGACGTTTTTCATTATATACCTCAATGGCTTCGTTCAGTTGTTCGTTGGTGATTTCCCTACCTGTGAAAACTTCAAGCGAATGAATTATGTTCTTGAATTCTTCGATCAGAAATTCCAAAGCAGCCGGTCCTGACACATGGGGAAAACGGATAAGATAGGTATAAGGAGTTGGGACGTTTCTCTGCCATACCTGAAAGGAATTGAAGACGGTATCACAGGTATGAGGAGCAACGAATCCTGCCAAACAATTCCATTTCCCTGCTAAGCCCTGGTCGAGCACGCTCCTGATATAGGAACAGGTATAACTGGGCAAATAATCATTCCCCAGAGAGATGGTTTCCGTGTGTCCTCTCAGCCTGACAGGGATAAATCCTGCAGCATACAGAGTTTCTTCCGGAGTATAAGTGCAGAGATAGCCCATCACGCTACGACCCTGGTCCTTATATTTCCTGGCAACCTCCTCCGGGTGATCACAGATGGCGTCCAAGTTTTTACGCATTGGTTCAACTCCTTCCCCATGAAAATCTCCTGATCCCTACCTCCGCAACAAGCTTTGTAAAAAATTAAGGTAAAATGTTGGTGAGGATTAATCCTCACCAACAATTAAACTTCTTGCTCCAATTTATACTGCGCCTCGGACAGGGCTAGGTTCTTTCTGGCTTCCAGGACACGGGCCTCTTTGGAGATAGAGAGCAAGTGAGGATCTATACCGTTCTTAACCAGCGCCTCTTTTCCAGCTTTAACGATCCTGGCTACTTCAATTACTCTCAGGACAATATCTCTACCCTGCTTCAAACCCCATTCATCTTTCAAAACCTGTAATTTATCCTTGGGATCAAACTTACTAGTACCGCCTATACTGGAAAAGGCTCCAGCCCCATAGAACGCACCAGAATGATGAACGCTCACAGGTAACAATTCGTCACATAAGAATCCTTCGTAGATACTCAGTAACGCTGTTTCAATACCTCCGGTTCTCAACCAGGACACGGCAAGTGCTGCTCCGACCTTGTTCTTTAAAGTGCCTCGGAAGTTCCCGAACATGAAGGCACGCATTCTGTCAAGCACATTTGCCATGTATCCGGAGAGACGGGAAATGTAAACGGGCGTCGCCAGTATGATAGCATCAGCATCGGCAATTTTGGGAAACCATGGTTGCATATCATCTTCAATGGCGCAGTATTTTCCTTCATAGGCTTTGGTAATGCACCAGTTGCACTGGTTACAATCTTTAATCTCTTTCCCTGCTACAGTATCCCATTCATACTCTACTCCCTCAACCTGATCACAAACCTTTAATGATTCCTTTAAGAAAGTTTCAGTATTTCCCCCTTTTATGGGACTACCACAGATAGCAAATATCTTGATTTTTGGAACCATCTTAATTCCTCCTTTTTGTTTGTTTTTTCTAAATCTCTCATAATTTGATTGGCGCCAATCAAAATTTAGGCTTACTTCTCTTTCTTGGCGAAAGTTATACGTTTAGCTTTTTGTTCAAACCTGGGTAAACTACCGGGAGCGACTATTTCTACTTCTTCCGGTCGCACATAGATGTCAGTTCTAAACTGTTGCCTAATACGTTCTTTGAGTTCATCATAAGTATTGGGAGAAACTGAAGGATGCGGGTCTATGATTAACCGGAAAACTTTACCTACTCCGGATGGAGCATCCTCTACTATCACTTGAAACTCATCAACTTCTTTAAATTTTCGCACTACATTTTCAATTAAGCTAGGAAATACCATAGTGCCTTTCACCTTAAACATATCGTCGGAACGACCCAGTACACCACCAATGAACCGAGCATAACCTCTACCACACTTACAAGGCTCTTCGGTTACGCGAACAAGGTCATGCGTCCTAAACCTGACTACCGGTGTTGATGAACGTCCTAGATGAGTTATTACTGCCTCACCCAGTTCCCCCGGTTTGACTGGCTCCAGAGTATTAGGATCAAGAACCTCTACATACATTAAGTCTTCTATTACATGGAGATTGCCGCTAGGATAATCATCGGCACATTCGAAAGTCCAAACCAAGCCTGTCTCCGTGGAGCCATAAGTATCATATGCTCTCGCTCCCCAGCCGGTTTCAATCTTCTTCTTGGCCGATTGGGTCAGAGGCTCACCGGCCATGGTGATTATGCGCACCGAGGTTTCCTCTCTAAGGTCGACCCCCATTTCCTCAGCTACGTCGACTATGTAGGCAGCATAAGTAGGAGTAGTACAAAGTACGGTGATGGGTACACGGGTCAACATATTAATACGAGTTTTGGTATCCATTCCACCTGCGGGGATCATTTGAGCACCCATCTTTTCCATGCTATAGAAGGATACCCACATAATGAATAGACCGTAGCTAGCAAACCAGGTGGCCATATCATAAGGCCGAATTCCTTGGGCCCAGTGAGCAATACACCAACCTTCCTGCGCATATTCCCAGTCGCGCATGGTATCTCCCATACGTGCCGGTGTACCACCAGTGGTTCCGGAAGTTTGGCGGTGCTGGGCTAAAAGTTCTGGTCGGTCACCCCAAGTACAAAAATCACCATATTGCCACTTATAGTTAGGAGACTCTTTATCCAAAGAATAAAGTCTCTCTAACTCCGCTTCCAGTTGCACAAATTGAGGTAGCTCCCCCGTCCGACGCGTCATGATCGGTAAACGTCTTACATCGTCCGGAGTTTTAATATCGTCAGGGGATATCTTCAGCTTGTCCCAAAGTTGCCTGTAAAACTTATTATTTTCATACAGCCATTTAAGCTGAGCCTGCAGTTTGCGGAATGAAATCTCTCTTATTTCTTTTAAGGAAAGGGTTTCAATATATGGATTCCAGTATTTGTTATAACTGTCCTCTTTCCTTCCCGCTCGCCGTAAAAACGGTGGAATCTTTCCTTCTCTCCCCAGAAAAGGTAAGTACACTTTATCCCCTCCCCATTACTGCTCGTATTCGCAGATAGGCTTTCCACAGGAACTTAAGGCAACTTGGATGGGGGCCTGAGCTTTGTGGACATTTCGCTCAAGAAACGGTATTTTCTTTTCAATAGCCAATTGTTCCAGTTCCGCCAGAAGGGCGTTAACCTGTTCTAACTTTTTGATAATTTCTTCCAACTCAACCTTCATCCAATCCCTCCTCCCCTCTTTTTAAAAATCTAAAAGTTCCACAATTACAGCCAGGCCCTGCCCTCCGCCTATACATAGGGTAGCCAAACCGAACTTGGCTTTTCTCCTTTTCATTTCATAGAGCAGAGTGACAATGATCCTCGCGCCGGTACAACCTACTGGATGACCTAGTGCAACGGCACCTCCATTAACATTAACTTTATTCATATCAAAATTTAATTCCCTGGCCACCGCTATGGCTTGAGCGGCAAAAGCCTCATTGGATTCGATTAGATCAATCTGCTCCAGAGATAGATTTGCTTTTCTTAGTGCTTTACGGACCGCTTCAACAGGTCCAATACCCATTATGGCCGGGTCCACTCCCGCTGCAGCATAGGAAACTATTCTGGCCATCGGTTTAACTCCTAAATTTAAAGCCCTCTTTTCACTCATCAACACTAATGCCGCAGCTCCGTCGTTTATTCCCGATGCATTACCTGCAGTGACTGTCCCGTTTGGTTTAAATACCGGTTTCAATGCTCGGAGCTTTTCTAAACTAATGTCCTTGCGGGGATGTTCATCAGTTTCAACTACTTTTTCTCCGCCTTTCCGCAATGTCACTTTTACCGGTACGATTTCCTCTCTAAACTTTCCCTCTTCAATAGCGCGCAATGCCCTCAGGTGACTCTCTAAAGCCAGTTGATCCTGTTCCTCCCGCGATATCCCGTATTTTTCAGCAACATTTTCAGCGGTAACACCCATGTGAATATCTTTTATGGCGCATACTAAACCATCCCATAGCATGCTGTCGTAAAGTTTATCTGCGCCCATTCGGTATCCCCAGCGGGCTCCTAGAAGGAGATAAGGGACGTTGCTCATACTTTCCGTACCACCGGCGACAACCACGTCAGCATCTCCACAGCGGATGGCCTGAGCGGCCAAAGTGACTGCCTTCATCCCTGAAGCGCATTGTTTATTGGTAGTATGGGCCGGCACTTCTACAGGAAGCCCTGCCTTTACTGCTACCTGTCGCGCCGGGTTAGCCCTCACTCCTGCTTGAAAAACATTTCCTAAAATTACTTCATCAACTTCTCCAGCTTCGATATTCGCTCTGGCCAACGCTTCTCGTACTACTACTTCCCCTAACTGAACAGCCGTGAGACTTGCCAGTGAGCCACCGAAGGACCCGATGGGAGTACGCACGCCACTCACGATAACAGGAACCGTCATTGCTCCCCCCCCTTTCCCAGATAATTTATAGTTTCGCACTTAGTTCTTTAGCCAATAACGCAGCTCCAACGGCACCTGCAATTTGAGGTTCTTCAGGAACCAGAATTTCGCAACTGAGAGCTTCCTCCAGGGCACGCACGACACCCTCATTCCTGGCCACGCCACCGGTCATTACCACCGGCCTGGTGATTTTTAATCGATGGGCCTGGTTTTTTAACCTACTGACAATAGCTTCACATAAGCCAGCGATAATATCGCTCTTAGGAGTTCCTGCGTGGATTTGACTAATTACCTCTGATTCTGCAAATACTGTACAGGTGTTACTGATATGAATCTTGTTAGTGGACTGAAGGGCGAGTCTCCCCATTTCCGCCAAGGTTATCTCCAATACTTGGGCCATGACTTCCAGAAATCGTCCGGTTCCTGCAGCACATTTTTCGTTCATAGAAAAATCTAAAACTTTTCCGTTTTTATCTAATTTAATTACTTTACTGTCTTGACCGCCGACATCAATAACTGATCTTGCTCCGGGGAAAAAATATAGTGCCCCCTTGGCGTGGCAGGTTATTTCCGTAATCTGCTTATCTGCATAAGGTATATTTGCCCGGCCATAGCCGGTTCCTACACAGTAGGTCACATCTTTCTTGCTCAGCCCCACATGACTGAGTACCTGCTCAAATATCTTTTCAGCAACTCCCCTGGCATCTGCTCCCGTTTTTAAAATCCATCGACTTACAATTTCTTTTTGTTCGTTAATTATGACGGCTTTGGAAGTTTGTGACCCTATATCAATTCCTGCAAAGAAGCCCAGTTCAATCACTCCCTAAACTCAGTCTAGAAGCTCCAGGAAAGCATCAATCCTGGTTTTGACGGGGCCATCAGCATACTTACCCACGTCTGCCATGTCGGCTTCTAAGATTATCGAAGGAATACCTAAATGCTCTTTGAGGGCGTTCTGAATATCCACCTGTCCAATGGAATACGATTTGCAACTGCGGTTGGAATGAAGGATGGCCCCGTCGACGTGATATTCCCTGGCAAGTTTAAGCGTATTGTTGATTTTTATTTCTAGACTGGAATTTAACCAGATTTTGGAACATTTTCTGGCCAATCCGGTTAGCGGATCATCCGGGTCCACTCTTCCAGACCATGTAGTGCTGTAACTTTCAATCACAAATACTGAACCACGTTCTTCAAAGTAGTTGTAAAGGCCAAGGTTATACCATAAAGGTATATTATCCCATAATAAACGGTGACGCTCTTCAGGCAGGACGCCTTTCTTCTTCTTTGCTCTTTCCGCCACTTCCCGGCATAACTGCTCGTAAGCGTCTACAGCTTCCTGCGTCCCGGGCAGACAAACAATCGGGAAAATGTCGGTGAAAGAGTCCGCAGCGCTCATAGGCGTCGGCACTGTTTTGCGATATTCCAGAATTTCATTCCATAGCTGGCTCGCCCGGTCCGACAACGCTGCAGTCTTTCTCAGTTTGTCCTCATCCAATTTTCGCCCGGTATTCTCCTCTAAAAAGGCAATTAGATCCATCAGTTGGGCCTTAATATACTTTAGGTCCTGCGGATTGTCATCTTCGTACTTCCTGTCAGTGATTTGTAGAGGCATATCTATTACAAACAACGGTTTTTTCAGGTGCCGGGCCATCGCTTCCCACCATTTCACATGCGTGGTACAGGCGTTGCGGGATACAATTAGCATGTCAGGCTCCGGCATTCCTCCCCATGGGCCTGGGTTGCCAAAAAGGCTTCCCAGACAAATTCGGGCATAAGAACAAAGATCGTTAGAGTAGCCCTCGCCTTCAGCAGCTTCAATCATTTCGGGGGCTACCTGCCGGGCAGAACATACTGCGGCAAAATTTTCCGGGAGTACAGGATAAACATCCATAGCATAACAAATCTCAATAGGATCGATGGCCGTAATCCATGCCACCGGTTTCCCTTCAGCCTTCACTTGGTGCGCCTTTTGATAATACTGCCTGATTAATTTTCCTATGTTCGCGGTTGCCCCTAGAGACTTCACCGACCGCCTGGTACCTTTACTTTCCTGTGCCATGTTTAAACCCCCATCTTCACCTGATTTTCAGCTTTTAGAGGGTGTCATAATAACAAGAAAAGTCACCGAATGCTCATCAGCATTCTTCCACTGATGGGTAATGCCACCCTCAAACCTTAGGGAGTCACCCTCCTGCAACACATACTCTTCGTCGTCTACAACAACGGTAAGTTTCCCTTTTGTTACTACAATAAATGTTTCACCCGGGTAGGACATCTCAGCGCTTTCGTTGCCGGGTTCAAGATCAATCTTAAGCACTTCTAAACTCTGGGCATCGTCTACCAACAGTACCTGGAGCTCTGCGCCTCGATCAAGTCCCAAGCTATGCCGCTCTTTTTTTCTAACCAGTCTTACTGCGTTGCTAAAAGAATCACTGAAAAAGCTTGCGGGATTTTTCTGATAGCATTTCGCCAGTTTAAGCAAGGTACTTATTGTAATGTTTACCTTGTCATTTTCCACCCTGGACAGATAGTTTAAAGATAGACCGGTTTTTTGTGCCACTTCCTGTAAAGTTAATCCTTTTTCCAATCGACACTGCCGAAGTCTCTGTCCAAATGTAGTCACATGTCCTCTCCTTTTTAAACTATAAATAATTTTTTTATTTCTTAGTTGTATAATTTCTACCTAAATTATAAATATCCTTCTGAAATGTCAAAAATTTTAGTTAAAGAACAGTCTTGGAATATATAACACCAAATCGGGGAAATAAGTAACTATCAATAGAACTGCCACAGAAGAAACCACAAAGGGAATAACTGCCCTGCTGATCCTCTCCACCGGAACCTTCCCGATAGAAGAACCGATGAAAAGACACAATCCTACAGGCGGGGTTATTAACCCAATTACCGCATTAAGACTGATGACTAAACCAAAATGGATGGGATCAATATTTAAATAATTAATAATAGGCAGAAATACCGGTACCAGAATAATAATGGCCGCCAGCGTTTCCATGAACATCCCGATGACCAGCATTAAAATATTGATCAGTATCAATACCACTATAGGATTGTTACTTACCGAAAGAATCATCTCGGCAATTTTCTGCGGGACCTGCTGTATAGCCAAAGTCCAGCCAAAGATTCCAGCAGTGGACATTATCAAAATAATGGCCGCCGAAGTCACCCCTGTATTCAATAAGACAGTGAAAATATCCCGAGGTTTTAACTCTTTATAAAAGAAGAATCCAAGAATAAACGCAACTGCAGAGGCGATCACTGCGCTTTCGGTCGGAGTAAAAGCCCCCGTCAGAATACCCCCAACGATGATCACCGGAACTAAAAGGGACGGGGCAGCAGATTTAATTGCTTCCCATGCCTCCGCCGCCGAAATCCTGTCAGACTGAATGGGGAAATTTCTTTTCTTCGATACAAAGTAAACCACTGCCGAACCCCCAATTGCCAAAAGAACCCCCGGAACAATTCCCGCCAAAAACAGATTACCTATAGACGCCCCCGCACTGACCCCATAGATGATAAAGACCATACTGGGAGGAATAATCGGCCCCATGATAGAAGCGGCAACAGTAACTGCTGCGCTGAAATCCCGGTCATAGCCCTCTCTTTCCATGGCCGGAACCATAATAGAACTCATGGCCGAAGCTTCAGCCGTGGCTGAACCCATAATCGCAGCAAGCAACATGCTGGCCAGGATATTTACATAGGCCAAACCACCTCGCACACGCCCGACGAAGATCTTAGCTAATCGGATCAAGCGGTCGGCTATTCCACCATGATTCATCAGTTCTCCCGCCAGCATAAAGAAGGGAATAGCCATTAAATTAAAATTATCAATAGCGTTAAAGAGTTTACGAGGGATCTGCATCATAAAGGCAGTCTCACCTGACAATAAAATATGCACCAGCCCGGTTAGGCCTAACACAAAAACGACGGGTATGCCAATGACGAAGAAAAGGACAAAGGCAACCGCTACTAGCATGATTTCACCCTTTCTGCTCCTGAGCGACAGGAGAAGGTCCCCTTTTTATCTGCACAATCTTATCCAGAATATGGCATATGTTATGCACCAACATCAAAAAGCCTCCTAAGGGAACCGCTATATACGGAATACCCATAGGAATTTGCATGGCCGGACTTAACTGTCTGACTACGCCGGGCGAATAAATCAACTTTATTCCATAAATTACAATGACCACCAAAAATACGCCGACCAGCAGATCTGCTACCAGCAAGATCCAGAACCGGGCTTTTTGAGGTAATTTATCGACAATAATATTTATACTGGTCAACTGCAACCGCCTGAAAGCAATGCTTCCTCCAATAAAGGTAATCCAGATAAAAAGATATCGAGCAAATTCTTCGGACCAGGTGAGGGAAAATCCGAAAACGTATCGGGTGATTACTTGGACGAAAGTTATTAACGTCATTACTGCCACTGCGGCTACCGTAAAAAAAATGGCTAACTTTTCTAGAACTTCGCTTATCTTTTTCACCCTGAAGTACCCCCGTTCCTCAAAAACCTGATAGTAAAATACAAATGGAGTGGAAAGACAAGCAAATGTTGCTTTATGTTGCTTGTCTTTCCATTCAATTTAATTTTTTTCTATTTTTCACCTTTTAATTTAAGTACATCTTCCACAAATTCCTTAATTATCGGATGTTGAGCGGTATATTTGTCATAAACCGGTTGGACAGCAGCTTTGAAGGACGACAGGTCTTCAATCTTGTTTACTTTCATGCCTTTTTCTTGTACTTTCCGCAAGGCTTCTTCATTAAACTCCTTTACATTTTGTATGTTAAAAATCGTAGCCTCTCGGGCTGCTTCCTCAAGTATGTTCTGGTCCTCAGGCGACAGGCTGTTCCATTTATCCGTGTTCATTACCAGTACGGCAGGGAAGCTAATATGACTGGAAATGGAAATATATTCAGCAACTTCATAGAATTTTTCAGTCCACACCGATGCAATTTCCAAGTCAGAACCATCTATTACCCCTGTTTGCAAGGATGAATAAATCTCCCCATAAGGCATGGGCGTGGGGCTGATACCCAGTGCTTTCTGAATATCTAAAATTAACGGACTCTGTACCGCGCGGAACTTAAGGCCCTTTAAGTCTTCTACTTTGTTAATGGGACGTTTAGTATTGACGAAATGCCTGAATCCCGCCTCTATCAAACCTAAAGGTTTTACGTTGACCTCTTTTTCCAGGGCATCAAAGAGTTTCTGAGCGGGTTCTCCTAAAAATACTTTTTCTAAGATATCATAATTTTCAATCAGCCAAGGTAACTGTAACCCGACCATTACCGGTGTGAAACCACCTAAAGTGGCTGTAGGCATTAAGTTCATATCCAAGGAACCACTCTGGACCATCTCAAACATTTCCCGGTCGCCGCCTAACTGCCGAGCCGGATAAATTTGAACTTGAATTCTTCCTCCAGATTTTTCTGCCGCGACTTCCGCAAATTTTTCCATGGCCAAGTGATAGGGGTGAGATGTTTGAGTAACGTGCCCTAATCTCAAGGTGATAGTAGGTTTATTTTCAGAGCTCTCTTTTTCTCCCGGGGATTTTTCTTGGGAGGAAGACTGTTCTTTTCCTCCTGCACCCCCACAGCCGACCAATAAAAGACCTACAGCAAGGAGTAAAGCCAATAATAAGACAAATTTTCTGTGTCCAAACATTCAATAAACCTCCCCGTACATTTTCAAATTTGCTTTCTAGAACAGCGACAAAACTCTTTTATACTCATGAAAATAACTTGATGAAATCTCACCTCCTTTTTTCGCAAGTATTGACGGTGCCATAAAGGGGGAAATTTTGCAACAATTCTTTAACGAGATGAAAGTCCAGTCAAGTTGGATTTGACATTTGCGGAGTGTCCGGTAATTATTAAGTATCACCGGAGCGGGCTATCGCGAGAGATTTAGATCTATGCTCCGTTAACGCAAATTGGAAAACAGTTGACCGGAATTCTTTGCCTCGCTAGAAGAGGGGCAATTTATAATATATTTTTTAGACAAAATATTTGTCGCAACAATCTAAATATTTTTTAAAATAACTTCGCTTATTATTAAAAAATTCCTTCTATAGAACAATAATTTTTTCTAAAAAATAAATTTGAAGAATTTTTTAATCAAATTATTCTAAAATTTTCCTTTTATAAAAAATAAAAACCGCAAGCTAAGCTTTTAAGCGCCTTAAGTGCCTGCGGCAAGCGGATACTCGCCTTTTAGTTAAAGACGACAAATTATTTTTCTGTTTTATACTCCTGATCCTTTAACTGTGCGTTAAGCTCCTTCAGTTCCTGTAAAATTTCACCTAACGTTAATAACACCAGTCTTCTGAATTCAATATTGCTGGCCAGCTTTTGAACCTTACGCGAATTTTCATCTAAGCCCAGTTTAGCCAATTCCTCCAATACTCTTGACAAACCTCCACCCCCTCCCCGGTTATCAATTTAGGTAATAAAGACTATTCCTACGTTGAGAGCTAAAGGCACTTCCTTAGGAGAAACATGTTGCGGACCTATTGGATAAATATCCCATCCAGCTTCGACCGCCAGTTGAAAAGCATCGATACCATACGCTTCAACCGACGGTCGAGCTATCCTGATGTAACGACACCGTCCACTATCTAAATACTGACAAACTTTATCATTGCATAGATAATTCCGACAACTTCCACCCGCCAGTCCTAACGCCAAATAATATCCGGCTGAAAAAGCGGCATTTTCCAACTTCGCAATAATTTGCGCAAATTCCCGTTCATGCACCTTAGCGTTGGTCAATGAACTGGTTCTATCGGCGAAATGTTCTACCGGAGTAACGTTCCTTTTAACCACTATGGCATATGAGTACTTACTAATTGTGTTTCTTACTGTTTCAACGTCAGGAGTATAAGGGGGACAGTTCGCACAAGAACCATAATTAAAACATCTTGGAACGGCACATTTCATCTTAACCCTTTCATCGACAACTACTTTACTCGCCGGGATAATAACAGCGTCAGTTGCCTGTAGTTCCTTCTTGGCAAGAGTAACCAGTTTCAGTAAGTCCTCTTTAATTTTCTCTTCACTTTTGCAGGGAACAATCTTCTCTAACATTGTTTTTCTCACCTCAGCAGTGCTATTTAAAATTATTTAATAACGGGGTGGAGTAGCAATCATTAAAAAAGATGCTGACTGATCAGTTTTATTTTTCCAATAATGTTCATTACTACTGTCGAAACGCAATGAGTCCCCTTCCTCCAAGTTATATTCTTCACCCTCTATAACTACCGTGACTACTCCTTTGGTTACAACTATAAACTTTTCTCCCGGACTGGTTATAGGAGCACTTTCATTTCCCGGCTCTAGATCAATCAACAAAACTTCTAGTTTTTGGGCATCATCAGCCAACAAAACCTGTAGCTCTGCCCCCCTATCCAGACCCAAGCTGTGTCTTTCTTGTCGTCTGATAAAACGAACCCCTGTAGAAGGAGAATCATTTAAAAAGTATCCTGGATCCTTTTGATAACATTTTGCTAATTTCTGTAATGTGCCTACTGTTATATTAACTTTATCGTTTTCTATTCGAGAAAGGTAATTTACCGATAGTCCGGCTTTCTTAGAAACTTCTTGTAATGTTAAATTCTTTTCTAACCGAGCAGCTTTAAGTTTTTGTCCCAATGTTTTCATGAGAATCACCTTTTGCTTCACAATTACCATGCAAATACCACTTGTATTTTAACAACTCTTTTCGAAACTATCAATATAAAGTTAAATTCTTTCGAACTATGTTTCCAAACATTTTTGATTTAATTTGATGATTAACATAGGTAGCCAGTACTTCCTAGGCTCCTCCTGAACTTTTGCAGCAACTCCAACAAAATAATACAGCCTTCCATATTAAGTTTTGACCGGGCGGCTGTAGTTGCCGAGGGCCACTTCCGGCAGTTCTTCCCGTAGTATCTCTATAAACCGCCGTATACCTAAAATCTTACCTTCCGGCTTGGGCAGCAGGCGCAGATATACGTCGGGATCAATATTTAAATTTCTCAACTGCACCTGTTTCACCCGAGTCTCCCGGATCAGCTTGATCAAGGAGAAAACTTCTTTCTCCCGGTCGGTCACTCCAGGAAAAACCAAGAGGTTTAAAGAGGTATATACTCCGTAGGCTGCTGCCGCCTTAAGGGATTCCCGTACGTCGGAAAACGAATAATTTCTGGGTCTGTAATAGACATGGTAAAGGTGGGGATTGGCGCTGTTCAAGCTCACCCGCAGGGCATCAATTCCTGCCCGGCACAACTCAATTATACCGGCGGTAAAACCGGCATTGGTATTAGCATTGATGGTCCCCCGGGATGTCTGCCTCCGAATTTCCCTAATGGCCCTTCCAATGAGACCCGCTTCCAAAGCCGGCTCTCCTTCACAGCCCTGTCCAAAACTTATGATTGGACTGTCCGCCTCCCGGAGGTGAGACAGGGCTATTTCCACAATTTCCTCTCTCGTTGGCCGAAAATTTATCCGGGCCTGCGGAGCAGGACAACAGGCGGATTCTTGCAGGGAGATACAGCCCACACACCGGGCATTACAAGAAGGAGAGACAGGAATCCCTCCTTCCCAGCGGCCATAAAAAATATTCTGGGCGGTAAAACAACCGTATTCCAGGGAGCAACGGGCCAATTGTTTCAAGACACGGTTATCAGGAAATTCCGCCAGCTTTTTCTTGACCAAATCGTCTAATTCTACTGTGTTATAATGGCATGGATTCCACCAGAAATCTTCGTCTGTTTGGATGGCCGCCACATAAAACTGGCCATCCAGAGCCGCCACTGCCGTGTATCCCAAAAGAGGCAAAGAGCCGGCTCCTTTTCCAGTTACATAGCCCGGCAAATAAGTCCGGGTATAACCCTGTGGCAAAAGGGCTCCTACCGCCCAAACCGGCTCCCCCGTATCTTGATAAGGATTCCGGAATAGCGATGTATACCGCCCGCGGGAACCATCCCTTCCCACCGGAACTCTGCCGGGCAGTACAGCCAAAGTAGCCCCCTCAGGCAATGGTATTAGCTCTTCCTCCGTTAAATCCAGTAAAAGCCTGCCGGTGCGCCCCACGGTCTGAAGGAGGGGAAAATCCAACACGTTACCTTCAGTAGTGGAAAAAAGTAAGTTCGGCATATTTTACTACTCCCCAAGCAATATGCTATGATAAGTAATTATAACAAAAACCCCTGTCGGAAAACAGGGGATGAAAATCAGCGCGACAAGTAAATTAAAGGATTAACCGTGCGGTCGTTAATATAAACTTCAAAATGTAGGTGAGGTCCGGTAGAACGTCCGGAACTGCCGACCCGGGCAATCACCTGTCCCGCCTTCACTCGCTCTCCTTTTCTTACCATATTGCGGGAATTATGAGCGTACAATGTACGCCGCCCTGACCCGTGGTTAATTATGACGGTATAACCGTATATACTGTTGTACCACCCGGAAAAAATAACTTCTCCCTCCTCTGCAGCACGGATGGGCTCGCCGTAATCGCCGGCTATATCTATACCATGGTGAAATCCTCTTCCCCGCTTACCATAGGGAGAGGTAATAGTTCCCCTCAAAGGCCAGTACAGCGAACCCCAAGTACTACGGGAGAGCCTTTCTTGACTTCGTCTTACCACCCTCTGACTCCTATTTAAAGTGGGAATGAAAATTTCCTGCCCTACCTGCAGCAACTCTGGATTTCCCAGGTCATTCCGCTGCACTATAAGGTCAACTGGTACCTGGTGAATACGGGCAATATCCCAAAGGGTGTCTCCCGGCTTGACTACATAAACGCTTGCCGGTTCATACGGCAGAACCAGATACTGCCCGGCATAAATAGTAGCGTCTGCAGGAAGGTCATTGAGGGCAACTATTAAGTCTAAATCCAGATTATATTTTTGGGCTATACTCCATAGAGTATCTCCTTTTTTCACCCGGTAAAGCCTGGTTCTTTCGTTGATGCGAGAAACTATTTCTGTAGAAGCCTCGCTCTTTTTAGTTGCATCGCTAGCTCGAGGTAGCTGAATGGGAATCATTTCCGCCTTAGCCGTTTGCGGCAGCAAAAGGCTGAAAAAGACGAGTAAAATTATTATCCTGGCTATGCTTTTAAACGTCGTTTCCATAATGTCACCTCATTAATAATTGGAATTTTTTTCTAATGTTGCCATTCAGCTTATATTTTGGCCCTTATTTCCGAATTTTATACATCATAAAAAAACCCTGCTCGTCGAGCAGGGAGACATTATAGGACATTGTTTCTACGAGCCGTTGGAAGGAAATAATTGAGGCAGTGCCCTCAAAAGGTCGGCATTCGTCTTCGTTTTGTTAAGAGCGTCTATTAACATTTCCGTAACTTCATTATTACTTAGAGAGTTGGTAACCCGGCGAAAATGCCACATGAGCTCTAGTTCTTCCTTGCTTAGAAGTAATTCCTCCCTCCTAGTACCGGAACGTTTTACATCTATGGCAGGAAAAATTCTTCTTTCAGCCAGCCGACGATCAAGAATGAGTTCCATATTGCCGGTTCCTTTAAACTCTTCAAAAATAACTTCGTCCATACGACTGCCCGTTTCGATCAGAGCGGTGGCTAGAATAGTAAGGCTTCCCCCTTCTTCTACGTTCCTAGCGGCACCAAAAAAGCGTTTTGGCTTATGAAGGGCGGCAGAATCAACGCCACCAGATAGAGTTCTCCCGCTCGGCGGAACCACCAGATTATGGGCTCGAGCCAGCCGGGTAATACTGTCCAAAAGAATTACCACGTCTTTTTTATGTTCTACCAAGCGTTTTGCTCGCTCCAGAACCATTTCGGCTACCTTAACGTGATTTTCCGGAGGTTCGTCAAAGGTAGAACTGACCACCTCTGCCTCCACCGAGCGTTCCATATCAGTCACTTCTTCAGGCCTTTCATCTATGAGCAAGATTAACAGGTGTATATCGGGATAGTTTGTCGTTATGCTGTTGGCGATTTGTTTTAGCAGGATGGTTTTACCTGCCTTGGGAGGAGCCACAATGAGGCCTCGCTGCCCTTTCCCCAAAGGTGCAATCAGGTCTATCATCCGGGCCGCTAAAGTAGGTTTCTCCGTTTCCAAAGTAATCCGCTCGTTTGGATAAATGGGGGTAAGGCCGTCGAAATGAAGCCGCTGAGGAGCCTGTTCCGGATCTAGATCATTGACTGTTTCTACCCGAAGAAGTGCATAATACCGCTCATTATCTTTGGGAGGTCTGACCTGACCGGCCACCCTGTCGCCGGTTCGCAGGTCGAAACGCCTTATCTGAGAAGGAGATACATAAATATCATCCTCGCTGGGAAGATAGGTAAAGGGACGTAAAAACCCGTACCCTTCCGGCAAAATCTCTAATACTCCCTGCGCAAACATGTGTCCTTCTTTTTCTGTCTCCGCCTTAACAATTTCAAAAATGAGTTCTTTCTTGCGAAGTTTCGAATAGCCACTCAGCCCTAGCTCCCGCGCTATATTATAAAGTTCGGCCATAGTTTTATTTTCTAGTTCACTAACATTCATCACCCTAAACCTCCAAATAGTGTATATTGTATGCCCTTTGTAAGCCCATCTAAACTAAACTAATTATTAAAGGACTTCAATTTTTTTGAAAAAAAGAAAGGGATAACGGAAAGTACGGGGAAAATCAGGCAGGAATATGGGGAGGAAACAAGCAGGAAGACAAGCCTTCTTCCCGATTAAAGAAGAAGGCTCAGAAGTAAAAAATATTATTATTTATTCTTAACCTTCTCCCAGTCCGCCAGGAATCGCTCTATTCCCACGTCGGTCAGAGGGTGCTTTATCATCTGCATCAATACTTTATAAGGAACCGTTGCAATATCAGCACCTAATTTAGCGGCCTCTGTTACATGCATCGGGTGTCGAATGCTGGCAGCTATTATTTCTGTATCAATTCCATGCTGGGCAAAAATTTGAACTGTATCTGCAATAACCTGCAGACCATCATGACCCACATCATCCAATCTTCCTATAAACGGGCTCACATAAGTGGCCCCTGCCCGTGCCGCCAAAAGGGCCTGATTGGCCGAAAAAATTAGCGTAACATTAGTACGGATACCCTTTTCCTTTAATAATTTTACTGCTTTGAGCCCTTCTGCCGTCATAGGTATTTTAACTACCACGTTAGGATGAATGCCCGCCAGTTCTTCAGCCTCTTTTACCATGGTCCCGGCTTCCAAACTTACTGCTTCCGCGCTAATAGGTCCATCTACGATTGAAGCTATCTCTCGCACTAATTCTTGGAAATTTCGTCCTTCGCGGGCTACCAAAGTGGGATTGGTAGTAACCCCTGAAATGATACCCAATTCAAACGCTTCCCTAATTTCTTCTACATTTGCCGTGTCGATAAACAGCCGCATTTTTTGCACCTCCGCTACCATCTAATTATTATAAGACTAAAGATTAGATATTCGCTAAAAAAATCTTATTCCCTTTCTAGTCGTATAAAATTTCGAATCTACTCTACAGCCTTGCCCGCGCTTCCGAAAAGCCTTATTTTTTCCCGTACAACTTCCCTCATGGCTTCCCTGGCAGGTCCCAAAATTTTACGCGGATCAATTTCCTGAGGATTATCACTCAAAGCTCGCCTGATTGCCGCGGTAAAAGCCTCTCGCAAATTGGTATCGATATTTATTTTACGAACCCCTAATTCCACCGCCCTTTTTATAGCTTCATCCGGAACCCCCGAGGAACCATGAAGGACAATGGGAATGTTTATAAGTTCTCGAACGCGTTTCAAGCGTTCAAAATCCAGCCGGGGAACTCCTTTGTAGCGTCCATGCGCCGTGCCGATAGCTATGGCCAAGGAATCAACTTCCGTCTGTTTTACAAAATAACGAGCTTCCTCAGGATCAGTTAGAGAGGCTTCCCATTCGTTTACAGTAATATCATCTTCAGTCCCCCCTATTTTCCCCAACTCTGCTTCCACCGATACTCCTACGGCTCTAGCCACCTGTACTACCGCACGGGTTACCGCTATGTTTTCTTCTAAAGGCAACCTGGAACCATCGATCATTACGGAGGTAAAACCTTTTCGGATACACTGTACCACCTGTTCGAAACTGGTTCCGTGATCAAGATGCATGGCCACGGGCACCGAACTGCTACTGGCCGCCGTTTTTATTAATGTAGCGATGTAATCTATTCCCGCATATTTAATGGCTCCCTGGCTGGCCTGAATGATTACCGGGGCTTTCTCCAACTCCGCAGCCTCTATAATGGCCTGAATAATTTCCATGTTATTGCAGTTAAAAGCGCCTACCGCGTAACTGCCCTCTTCCGCCTTTTCCAATAATTCCGCCACCGTTACTAACGGCATAAACTTTCTCCTTTCATTCAGTTTATTATCATTTTGTATTCTTTCCCCTAAACCTTTTTTTAGTCCTGCCTGGTCCGGGGATATTTAAAAAAGGGTTTCAAAAGGAAACCCACCTATGCTCTAAGGACTGTATTATCCTTTTTATAGTTGTATTGTTCTATTACTTTACGGACCAGACCCCGCAGGTCATTGATATCAAACGGCTTGGTCAAATGGTGATCGACTCCCAACTTCTGAGCCTTGGTTAACAGATCCAATTCACCATACGCAGTCATCGTAATGATAGCTCCTTGATAGCCGCTTTTCTTAATTTCCTGCAACAATTCCAAGCCGTTCATACCGGGCATTTTCAAATCCAGCAATACAACCGCAGGGGTATTCTCCTTGATCTCCCGGAGGGCCTGTTTACCGTTTGCCGCAGTGTGAACGAGATAACCATCACTTTTTAAAGCTTCATTAATAAGTTGACGTACTCCCGGCTGATCGTCAACTACTAAAATCTTGCTGTTCACTCCCGGCCTGTTTCGCACTTCGGTCATAAAAGACACCGCCTCCTCTCCCCCTGGATTTTAAATTCGGGAAAGAATTGGAAAATCCTTCTTAAAAAAAAATCAAAAAACCAAAAATAATGTCAGATTAAATCTTTTTTCCAATTCTTAAAGTTCCCCAGAAAAAAACAGGGAGTCTCCCTGCTCTGCATAAGTTGAAAAATTAAATTCTGATTATTAGCTCTCCATCTTCATTGAAAATCAAAGGTACCGGCCCCTCTAATATTTCCACTTGCGGATTTTGCTCCACCTCCGGCAGTAAAGCCGTCGAAACATACAATTCCCCCAGTTCCAGGGTATTTTTAATCAACATCAATCGGGCGGTAGCCGGTTCTACCCGCCGTCCACAGGTTCTCAATGCCAGGTCAATAGCTTCCTGGTCACTCGGCATCACCAAAGGGATGAATCCCCGTTCCAGAAATCCTGATGTGATTACGTTAGCATAGGTGGTAGACAAATCCACTTTATTCCGAAAACGGCGGGTGATTACATCAGCCAAGCCCATCCCAAGGGCATTACCGTGGCTCTCCTCCGTCAAGTCCAAAACTACAACCCGAGAAATAATAGGAGCTTCGGCATCCCTCTGCTGGCGAATACCAATCCTGCCTGTGATGTTAGGGTCTAAACCCACACCGCTAATATTCTTGCCCATTTCCTCCACTACCAATACATCCAACCGTTGTACAGGTAACCTAGGCATCAGTAACCTGGCCCGTTCTAATAAAACAGGTTCTTGCGCCTCAATTTCTTCTGCTCGCAGAGCAACTATATCCGCCGTATCATCTTCGGCATTTTCCAGTATGGCAAGACCAAAAAGTACCGGCATTTTTTTTAGTATTACATTAGCAGCCTGGGGAATAAGCTCTCTGAGGCCCGCAATACCGTAACTGTGAATCATTTCCGCTCCTTTTTGTTTTCCCAAACCGATGGCCAGCATTTTCAGCAGGCCACTCTCCACCCGACCATGAAAATCGGTGTGAGGCTTAACCCGGTTTATAACCACAATCCCATCAGCCTCGGCAGCTACCCGGTCGAAGAAAACAGGAATGCCCCTTGCCGTTTCTCCAATTTGTACCGTAGCCATGTTGCTCACTACAGGTACTCCTAAAGCATCCTCAGTTATACCATAGGAGGCCAAGACTTCCTTCTGCCCCTCAACAGTAGCCCCACCGTGACTACCCATAGCTGGGATGATAAACGGTTCGCCACCCGCCTCTTTGATTTTATTTACTACCGTGGCTACAATCTTCTGGAGGTTTCTAATGCCGCGGCTGCCTACTGCCACCGCAATCCTGGCCGCGGGCCGGATCCTGTCCCTTACCTTAGCTATTTCTGCCTCCACCCTACCCTCTACATCATCTAATTTGGGAGTATCAAACCGCTGTTTTATTTTCACTACCCGAGGGAAGCGGCACATTACCTTCTCCCTCCTCCTTTTTTTCAGCTGCCTGGTAAGCTCTAGCCAATAGCTGTACTGGGTGCACTACCTGGGCCTGTAACCCATACCTTTTAATACCGTATTGTAGCTGCATGGTACAGGCAGGGCAGGAAGTGGCCAATACACTGGCACCAGTAGCCTGAAAGTTCTTCATCTTTCGGTCTAATATCTTTCGGGAAATTTCGGGATGAGTAATGCCGTAAGAACCTGCACCGCCACAACACCAGTCGGCCTCCTGCATCTCCCGCAATTCTAATTGGGGAATGCTTTTAAGAATCTCACGAGGTGGTCCTATTATTTTCTGACCGCGCCCCAAGTGACACGGGTCATGGTAACTTACTACCACAGGCAGCGGACCCAGTTCCCGCGAATAACCTATCTCCACCAAGTACTCGTTGATATCCTTTACTTTGGCTGAAAATTCCAGCGCCTTTTCCCGGTAGCCAGGGTCATCCTGTAGAAGCCTACCATATTCCTTCAAAATACTGCCACAAGTAGCACAGTCAGTAATAATGGCTTCTACCTCATACCGACCCAAAAAATCAATGTTTTCTCGGGCCAGCCTTTTGACTTCTTCATGGTCGCCAGCGCTATGATGCGGGCCACCGCAACATACAGTATGAGGTACTACTACCTGACACAGGTTCTTTTGCAGGACTTGAATAGTAGCTTTGCCAATATCACTATAGAAAACATTTATAGCGCAACCCGGATAATAAGCTACTTTATGAGCTGGATTCGCTACCGGTTTTAAAATTTGAGGCAACTGCTCCCGGAGATTCGCTGCGGGTACCTGAGGAATAATATCCTCGGCTTTACCCAAATTTCGCATAAGCTTTAAGGCCCCACTTTTCTTAACCACCCAGCGTATACCGCTTTTTTGGTAATAACGAAGCAGGCGCCCCACCCTGACCAGCCTCCGGTTGTGAGAAAATACACCGCGGTAAACCAGCCGCTTAAAGGGAGTCAACCCCTTGGCAGCAGTAATTTCAGCCCGGGCTTGAGCAACTATTTCATCAGTGGCCACCCTGGAGGGACAGGTAGCCACGCAGGCCTTACACAACAAACAGCTTTCGATATGTTGGGTGATTTCCGCTTCCTCACCCCAATGGTACTTACCTTCCACCACCAGACGGGTTAAGCGAATACGTCCCCGAGCTACATTAAATTCGTCACCAGTAACCTTATAGGTAGGACACACATCCTGACAAAAACCACACCGGTTACAACGTAGAATTTTTTGCTGTAGTTCTGACCTACCTATTTCCTGAACCACGGTTCACACCCCTCAATAGTGCGTTGGTAGGGAACATGATTCCCTGCGGATCGATTTTGGGCCACAGCTTCTCTAACAAAAGTTGTTTTGAGGGAGCAGCAAAGCTCAGTCTTACCCTGTCCTCTCCGTATTCAGCTTGTAGAAAAAGCCAACGCTCAAGTAAATTCCTGGGCATCTCATTATAATTGGTTAAAGAAAAATCTAATACTCCCGAACCTACATCTAGCCCTACTTGCATGTCCATCTTCTCGCTCTTTGAAAAAATACGCTCTACAATTTCCGCTGTTAACCGCTTATCAAAATTAGCAGAGAAAAAGTTGCTTGTCTTCATTTCCCAGCGGAACCGGTGGTAATTTTCCCAAAACCTAGATATCGCCAGCCGCTCATCTATCCACTGGGCTGGCCTGCCAGTAATGACTTCCTGCACCTGTTTCCGGTGCTCAGTTACCGCTTCTCTGCTCCCTTCTAAAACAACTAACAATATTATTTCTCCCGGACAATCGAGTAGCCTCCACTGAGAAGCCGGCCAAAGTATTTCTAAGGATACTATGGTCAACCTCCGGCCCATTAACTCCCATGCCATTTCCAACGCATTGGAAAAGCCGTCGAAACTTACAAGCACTAGACTTTCTACTTCCGGTAAAGGCCTTAATTTTAAGGTGACCTCGGTAATTACGCCTAAGGTACCCCATGAACCAGCCAGCAGTTTAGTAAAATCATAACCGCTAACGTTTTTCACTGTTTTACCACCGGTTTTCACCAACTTGCCGCCGGGAGAAATAAACTCCAATCCGAGTACATAATCTCCTATACTGCCGTAACGGTAGCGCTTCCGTCCCGCAGTATCAGCAGCCACTTCGCCACCGATGGTAGACTGGGGGTAGTCGGGAAATACCGGTAAGAACAGGTTGTTTCGGCAGAGTACTTCCTGCAACTCCGAATTTACTGCTCCTGCCTCAACTCGTACGGAAAGATTGTCCGGTTCTAGTTCCACAAAACGGTTTAATCTCTGTAACGACACGCCGATGCCCCTTTGAAAAGAATCTAGCACCCGCCTGATTTCACTGCCGGAACCTAACGGTACTAGTGGAAGTTCCTCATTTATTGCCCACCATACAATTTCCTGCAACTCTTCCTTGCTACCCGGAAAAACCAATACTTCGGGGCGGCTTTCCATTCGAAATCCGCAAGCTATAATCTGCTCCGGTTCAGTAGTTACATTAGAACTGCCCACTATCTGGGCCAGGGATCGAACTAACTTTCCCCTTTCCATGTTTTCATCCTCTTTCCTAAATTAGGCTATATCCAAGACCTTGCCCCGGTTTAAAACCAGGTGGGGGTCTAGGGCTCTTTTTACTTGTTCCATAAAGTCTAAATCATTTGCAGTAAATGCTTGAGTCATAAACTCCAACTTTTCCATTCCAATGCCGTGTTCTCCTGTAAGACTACCACCCATTTCTAAAGCAGCAGTAAAAATTTCATGACTGGCCTGTTTTACCCGTTCTAACTCCTCCGGCTGAAAGGGATCATAAAGCAGGTGAGGGTGCAGATTCCCGTCTCCGGCATGGGCCATCTGGGCGATAATAATACCGTATTTCTTACTAATGTCGGATACGAACCTTAACATATCAGGCAGCTTGTGTCTAGGCACCGTTACGTCCTGGACCATGTAAGCCGGTTTAATACGCCCTAACGCTCCATTACCAGAGCGTCTTGCCAGCCAAAGGTCCTGCCGTTCCTTTTCATCAGTTGCCTTGCGAATATCTGTGGCCCCCTGCTCCTTGCATATAGACACAACAGATTCCACCTGCCGGTCCACTTCTACTTCATAACCGTCTACCTCAATCAGAAGGACTGCCTCCGCCTCTCGCGGAAAACCTACGTTGATAAAATCATCTACCGCCCGTATCATGGTTTGGTCCATGATTTCCAATGTAGTAGGTACAATACCCCGGGCTATAATCTGTGATACAGCCTCGCCCGCTTTGTCTAAACTGCCAAAAACAGCCATCATGGTACGGATAGCTTCCGGAAGAGGGATAAGTTTTACCAGGATCTTAGTAATGATGCCCAACGTACCTTCCGACCCGCAAAAAATACCAGTCAAATCAATTTGCGGCACGTATTTGCCCAAACCGCCGATCATCACCACTTCCCCGTCAGGCAAAACTACTTCCAACCCTAATAAGTGATCCCTGGTAACACCGTATTTAACTCCCCGGATACCTCCCGCACCCTCTGCTACATTTCCTCCCATGGTAGCAACTTTTTGACTAGCTGGATCGGGACCAAACATTAAACCGTAGGAAGCGGCAGCCTGCTGTAGAGCCAGGTTGGTAACCCCCGACTCTACCCAGGCCACCTCATTTACCGGATCGATCTCCAGAATGCGGTTAAAACGATTAAGAACAAGAATTATACCCCCGTGAACAGGAACCGCTCCCCCGCTAAGGCTGGTGCCAGCACCTCGCGGCACCACTACAATTTTCTCCCGGTTTGCCAGCTTCATCAGTTGGGATATCTGTTCCACCTTGTCGGCAAATACCACTGCTTCGGGATAATGTATAAAGGGAGAAGAATCGTAAGCATAAGCCTCCATACTGATTTTGGAGGTCAATACATTTGGAGGACCAAAAATATCTTTTAGTTGACTAATAACACGCCTGCTAAGCACCCATCTCACCTCAAGTTACTGCAATAAGTTGGGCAGCCATAAAGACAAGGCAGGGAAATAAGTAATAAGTGCCAGCACTGCTAAGGAAACAAACAGATAAGCCCAGTTAGCCTTGATGATTCGTTCAATGGGCAGTTTAGTCAAACCGCAGGCCACGAACAGATTAACCCCTAAGGGCGGTGTAATCATGCCGATGGCCAAGTTAATTACCATAATTACACCAAAATGAATGGGGTCAATGCCCATCTGTATGATTACTGGAAAAAATATAGGTGCCAGAATAATAATAGCAGCATTGGTTTCCATAAATGTTCCTACCACTAAGAGCATCAGGTTAATTAATATTAGCAGTATGAGTTTACTGTCCGTAATTCCTATAAAGAAGTTAGCAATCTTGTTGGGAATCATTTCTCGAGTTAACAGGAGTCCAAAAGCAGAAGCAGTAGCGATAATCAGCATCACCATAGCGGTACTGATAGCTGAGGCCCTCAGTACTGCTGGAATATCGGACCACTTAAGTTCCCGGTATACAAACATTCCTACTACTAAACCGTAAATCACTGCTACGTTTGCTGCCTCGGTAGGAGTGAAAACCCCTCCGTAGATACCTCCTAGAATGATTACGGGCATCAAAAGCGCTAGAAAAGCGTCTTTAAAAGCTGTCCAAACTTCTTTGAAGTTGGCTCGTTGTTCGCCAACGTAGCCATTTTTCTTAGCTATCACAAAGGCTACCGTCATTAAAGCAGCGCCAATCAGAATCCCCGGGACAAAACCCGCCATAAACAAGGCGCCTATAGAGGCCCCCGTTACTACGCCGTAAGTCACCATAGGAATGCTCGGCGGAATAATGACTCCGATGTAGCCAGACGATGCCTGAGTAGCAGTCGCAAAATCTTTTGCGTACCCCTGCCGCACCATGGCCGGAATCATTATGGACCCGATGGCCGCCACCGTTGCTGGAGAGGAACCGGAAATGGCCGCGAAAAACATAGAGGCCAGCACTGTAACCAAAGCCAAACCACCAGGTAGTGATCCAACCAGAGCGTTGGCGAAGCGAATCAGGCGGCGAGAAATTCCACCTTTTTCCATTAGGCTACCGGCAATCATGAAAAAAGGAATAGCCATCAAAGGGAAAGAATCGGTAGCAGTAAACAGTTTCTGAGCTACCACCATTAAAGGAACCGTGTTGGTTGCAGCGATAGCTGTTATGGTAGCCAGCCCTAAACTAACAGCTACCGGAACGTTCAGCAGCACCAGGATAGCAAACACACCAAAGAGAATTGCAGTCATCAGACCACTCCCTCATTACGCAGCTTCGCAGCTGTGGCCTGTACGAAACGTATGGCCATTAATATCGAGCCCACCGGAATGGCCAGGTAAGCCCAGAAAATAGGAATTTGCATAGCGGGCGACAATTGCCCAGATTTCATCAGAAAGCCAACAACTTTAAAAGAAAGATAAGCAATAATTATGCAAAACAGTAAGGAAAACGCTCCAGCCAAAACCAGAGCAACCCGCCTCAACTTGGCCGGTAAAAAGGCGACAAAAGCTTCCACCCCTATGTGGGCGCCCTCTTTGGCACCGATACTGGCACCGATGAAAACTGCCCAGACCATCAGATAGCGGGCCAGTTCCTCCGACCATGGCAGCGAACCCTTGATTACGAAACGGAAGAAAACCTGTAAGAATACCACCACGGTCATGGCCCCAAGTAAGATGGTAACTGCGCCTTCTTCAAATTTATCCAACCAGTATAAGAACTTAGGTGGTTCTTTTTGCTGCACATATAATCCTCCTTTCGACAGAAAATAAAAAGATGAATTAGGAGGATGAGGTCGGCAGAGAATTTCCTGCCGACCTCAAAAAACGGTTATTTTACACCACGCACCTTGGCAATTACGTCTGCACCGATTTCGTCTTCAAACTGTTTGTACACCGGCTCCATAGCTTTAAGCCACTCGTTCTTGTCCACTTCTGAGACTTCCATACCCTTTTTCTTCAGTTCCTCCAACAGCTCATTATCCATTTTTTGAATAAGCTCGCGTTCGTAGTCCCGGGCTTCTATAGCAGCTTCTTTAATTGCCTGCTGCACATCAGCAGGCAGGGTATCCCACCGGGCTTTACTGATCAAAAGCGGCGCTGCCGCGTAGAAGTGCCCCGTTAGAGACAGGTATTTCTGTACTTCAAAGAAGTTAGAAGTATAGATAATGGGTATCGGGTTTTCCTGGGCGTCTACCGTCTGCTGCTGCAGGGCGGTAAAGAGTTCTCCAAAGGCCATAGGGGTTGGATCTGCCCCGATAGTCTTAAAGGATGCCATGTGGATTTTATTTTCCATAGTCCTGATTTTCATACCTTTCATATCCTCGGGGTGAATCACGGGCCTTTTTGAATTAGTCACATTACGGAAGCCGTTTTCCCAATAAGCCAAGCCAACAATACCCTGATCTTTCAGACTGTCTAAGATTTCGGTGCCGATAGGACCATCCAGTACCTTATATGCCTGCTCGCGACTCTGGAAAATGAAAGGTAGGTCGAATACTAAAAACTTATTGGAGAAACCAGCCAGCGGAGCGGTCGAAACCAGGGTCATGTCTAATGTGCCCATTTGCAGGCCCTCAATCATTTCCCGTTCGTTACCAAGTTGGGAACTATGAAATACTTCTACTTTTACCCTTCCGCCGCTCTTTTCGGCTACCAGCTCAGCAAATTTCTCCAGACCAAGCTGATACGGATGAGTAGGAGCTAATACGTGACCGACCTTTAAATTGATAGTCTTAGTCGAATCACCGTTACCGCCGGTTTCTTGACCAGTAGGTTGCGAATTCCCGCCACTGCAACCAACGATCAAAAAAGCGGTTAAAACGACGATTACCGCGAAAGCGATAATACTTTGCGATCTATACATTTGAAATATCCTCCCTTAATTTTTCATTATTCTTGTGTTATAATAATTTAAATAAAGGAATAATCATAAATCACTTATTCGCTTTTTAAATTCTGCTAATTCCTCTGGTTTCATGGAGTAAGTATACTGATCCTCAGGGAAAATACCTTCTCTAACTTCTTTCACATACTGCTTTAGGGCTTCCTGGATGGTGCTGTTTAGGTTCGCATACTGCTTAACAAATTTGGGGACAAACCTGTCGAAGAAGCCCAGGATATCATGCACTATCAACAATTGTCCGTGGGCGTGTTTACCTGAACCTAAACTGATCACCGGAATGGAAGCCCTTCTAGTAATCTCCTCCAACACCGGGGGCGGCACGGCTTCTACCAGCAGGGCAAATGCCCCAGCTTCCTCAACCGCTTTAGCATCTCTCATTAATTTCTCTGCCGAAGCTGCATCTCGACCCTGGGCTTTAAAACCACCCAGCTGAGAGATAGACTGGGGAGTTAGGCCAATGTGTCCCATAACAGGGATGGTAGCATCTACTACAGCCTTGATAGTAGAAGCCATTTCCTCCCCGCCTTCCATTTTGACTGCGTCTACACTGGCTTCTGCCATAAGTCTACCTGCATTCCGGATAGCTTCCTGCGGAGAAACCTGATAAGTCATGTAAGGCATATCACCAATTACAAACGCCGTTGGTGCGCCCTTTCTGACTGCTTTAGCATGATTGATCATCATATCCAGGGTTACGGGCAAAGTGCTGTCCATCCCGTAGACCGTCATTCCCAAAGAATCTCCTACCAGGATGATGTCTACCCCTGCCTGTTCTTCTAATAAAGCCAGCGGATAGTCATAAGCGGTCAACATCGTTATCTTCTGACCTTGCTCCATCATGTTTCTTAAAACTGGTATAGTAACTTTTGGACGTCCCATGGCAAAACCTCCTACGTTCTTTCAAATATTTTCTTACATCTTCGAAGCGAAAATTTTTCAGCTATCTCTCTTCATCCCCCCTTTCTGTAAGGATTAGCCCCTCCCCGTGTAACCCATGTGCTGGGAGATGGCCAAAGCTGTGCGTTTCACAGCCTTGATAAGCTTCTCCATACGTTGGTTGTTAATCCGGCTGGCGCTGCCGGAGATGCTGCAAGCTGCTATTACCCGTCCCCGGTGATCCCAGATGGGTGCAGCAACACAACGGAGACCGGGCTCTAACTCCTCATTGTCCAGTGCGTACCCTTGGCGGCGAACCAATTCTACTTCTTCTACCAATCGTTCCCGGCTGGTTATGGTCCTTTCCGTCAAAGGATTCAAATCCAGCGTATCCACTATTTCAACAACCCTCTCAGGAGGCAGTCCCGCCAGTAATACTTTTCCCACCGCTGTACAGTAAAGCGGCAATCGCTTGCCTACTCTGGAATAACGAACCACTGCATCCGGAGGTTCCACCTTGTCAATATAGATAGCTTCGTTCTGATCTCGAACTACCAGGTGTACTGTCTCCCGGTATCGAGCCGACAATTCCTCCAAAAACTCCCGTGCTCGCTGGCGGAGATCCATGCGGTCAGCCACCAAACTTCCCAACTCTAGGATCTTTAACCCAAGACGATACTTGCCATTTTGCGGATTCCTTTCCAGTAAACCGCGGGAAGCCATGGTTATCACTAGCCGGTGTACAGTACTTTTGTGAAGTTTCAAGAGTTTAGCCAGCTCGGTTATGCTAAACTCGGAACCATCTTTGGTAAAGCAAAAGAGAATATCTATCGCCCGGTCAATCGACCGGATAGTATAGCGTTCGTCCTCTGACATATCTTCAACTCCTTTGGTGTCTCATATAGCGAAACTCTTATTTACATATTAAAACTTCGACATTTTTCGCAAATTTCCTTCTAATTATGTCAAAATAATTCTGAATTCTAATAATCTTTTTATGGAGCTTTTATATAATTACCGGTAGATACTCCATAGTGTTTTTGAACATAAAAAAAGCCGGAAGGTAATACACCTGCCAGCTTTCCAGGCAAAAGTATAAGCGCCTTTAGAGTTATTAGAACAACGGCGGAACTCCCGGTAATGTTTGAGGTAAAGTTTTTAAGAAAGGTAAAATAGTACCGATGAAGGCAACTCCAAGAGCCATAAAGATTCCTATCATGACTACCAAAGGAGTTATAAAAACTAAAATGGCTTTTCCCGTCGAGAATTGATGAGATTCCCTTAACGCCAAAACTTGCAAAACAACAATCCATACGAAACCAGCCATCCGGATAAAAAAGTCGGCAGGAATCTGTAAAAGGCGTAAAATAAAGTCAACCACAGTAAGCAAAACGTTAGGAACAGTTGTAAATCCCAAAGCGGCAAATAAGCCAATCCCGCTTCCAATCCCGCCGGAAAACTCGGCTATTAAATGGAGAACCCCTGCCATGATGAACCATATTACTAAACTACCTATTACTGCTACCGGAATCCAAAACAGTAAGAGTTGCTGAAAAGGGAATTCATTTAAAAAAGTTTCCTGCCAAGGGGGAGCAACCCTCCTGTACTGGTCTTCAAAAGAGGCTACAGTCATCAAAGAGTTAAAAAGCTGCACTCCTAAATAAGTACCGAAAGCCCGGAAATACAGTTTCTTCTGCGCAACATATCTGAGAGTTCTTGACGGCTGCACTATCACTCCGTATAGAAGGTCCACCAAACTCAGATCCCGGGACTGCTCATCATTCAATCTTTTCACCTCCCAAAAGATTTCCGGACCTATCTAAACGATACCATTGCGTAAGGACAGGCAGTAGCCACAGGAAATCCTCCCGTAACCAACTCTTTGTCCTCCTGGTTCCAAAAAGAATCTGCCACGGAGACGGACGATCATATTGAACTACAACAGGTTCTCCTTCAATGCCCGCCAATTTAGCCGCCAGGTCTATAGCGTCGTAGTAATTGCCTAATTGGTCCACCAGTCCCAACTGCTTTGCCTGCTTGCCGGTGAAAATACGCCCGTCTGCCAGTGCCTCAACTTTTTCGCGAGAAAGGTTACGCCCTTTAACCACCACCTTGATGAACTGCTCATAAATATCATTCACCATTTCCTGCAGGATGTCTTTTTCCTCGGGGGTTAAATCCCTGGTAGAAGAGCCCATGTCTTTATGAGGGCCGCTTTTAATAACATTAAAGTCAATGCCTAACTTCTCATACAGTTCTGAAAGATTCTCCAGTTGCATTATTACCCCTATACTGCCGGTCATAGTTGCCGGATTAGCTACAATTTTGTCTGCTAAAGCGGCAATCCAGTATCCTCCTGAAGCAGCAACTTCACCCATAGAAGCAACTACTACTTTTCCCGCCTTCTTCAACTTACTTATTTCATCACCTATCTCTTGCGAAGCTGCCGCCGAACCCCCGGGGCTATTAATCCTTAATACCACCGCCCGAACTGCCGGATCCTCCCGGGCTTCCCTCAACTGTTCCATTATGGAATGAGCCGAAGCCCCGCCGTCAAAAAAACCGGCCTGGGAACGAGTACCGACTATAATTCCCTCAACGAAAACCACCGCCACCTTTCCTTCTTGGCCTACAGATTTCAAAGGAAGTGTCCGAGGCTGAAGCCTAAAAGCCGCCACCAGAGCCAAAAGGCAGATTACTCCTACCAGACCGACTATTATTTTTTTCTTGCGCAATTCTTACTTCACCACCCTTTTCCAAATTGCTCAACGTCACCTCATCAAATTACAGCGCCAGCCATTACTAAAGATATTCCCTTCTCTCCTCAGTAATGCCGGAAATAGAACTTACGACGTAAGGTCTTCCTTGACGCAAGTAAACCCGTGGCAGGCGAGGGTTTAATGACGTGCGTCGGACATGTATTTCTACCTCATCTCCCAACCGGACATCAGGCAAATGGCCTACATCAATCATGGTCAACTGCATACCTACCCTACCCACTACGCGCGCCCGGGCATGTCCTATATGGACCACCGTAGGGCTGCGCAACCACCCCCAATAGTTTAATATTGTTTTAATCAGAACTTTAAACAGGTCAATCCAGCCTTTGGGTCTTACCGCTGGTTCTACGGTAAAGCCGTCGGCATACCCTACCGGAATTACCGCTATGCGTGTCTTTTCCCGGGTAATATAGTCCCGCCCATAGCCGATACTAGTACCCGGCGGTACTTCCCTAAGATGAATTATCCGGGCTTTAAACTTCCACGGATCCTTAAGGCCAAGCTCGTCCTTTTTTATCCCCGGAGGTTTCTGCCCGTAAAGAAGAGTTCCGATGCGCACCATAGAAAGATGCATTTCCGGGTACAATAAAGTGGCAGCACTGTTACAGACATGCTTGAGAGGTATATGAACTCCCTCCTGCTCCAACATTTCGAGCACCCGCTGAAAGCGACGGAATTGTTCCCATGCGAAACCGGGATCGGTGCCGGCCGTTGCCAGATGAGTATATATCCCATCGATTTCAATTAACGACGAATACTCAACAGCGGCACGAATAAAGGATAGGACTTCTTCGGGCAGTATACCGGTCCTTCCCATACCTGTTTCGACCTTGATATGAACCTTTGCCTTCCGGTCCCGCTCCCTTGCCGCTTCCGCCAGGGGTTTCAAAATTTCAGTTTCGCTTACGGAAACCGTAAGGTCATTAGCTACCACATCATCAGCTTCCTGGGGAAGTATAGGAGCAAAAATCAATACGGGAGCCGATATGCCGTGTTGGCGAAGTTCCAGGCCTTCATCAACCGTGGTCACTCCCAACATGGATATACCCTGGCCGACCAGGCAGCGGGCAACCTCAACCGCACCACAGCCATAAGCGTTGGCCTTGACCACTCCCATAATTTTGGTCTCCGGCCGCAGTAATTTCTTAATTTGTTCCAGGTTATGAACTATAGCATCCGTATCTATTTCGACCCAGCGAGACCCAATACCGTTCACCAGTTCATGCCGGCCCCCTTTAACCTCTCAGTTTTTTCTTCAGCCCGATGAGCTGCCGAACAGCCTTTGAATATACCGGTTCCGCCGTCTTCCACAGCCAATAATATAAGGGAGAAAAAACCAAGTCATATTCCCCAACAAATTCTGTGTATTTACCCCCAAATCCTTTCTTAAACCGGTACAAACCATAAAGAGGGTTGTCTTCGGAAAGATCTCCCGGTACTCCTCGGAAGTCATACATGGTACAGCCTTTAGCTTTGGCCCATTGAATCATAGTCCACTGGAGCAAATAATTAGGCATAACATTTCGGTATCGATTGCTGGAAGCACCGTATAAATACCAGGCTTTGTCCCCAAATATGAAGGCTAAAGTTCCGGCAATAGGTTCATCCTGGTAATAAGCCATGAACAAATTAGCCAGACCTCGCTCCACCAGCTCATCCCACAGAATGGCAAAGTAATCATAAGAACGTACTAAAAATTTGTCCCGTTCCGCCGTTTCCAGCAAAATCCGGTAGAATACCCGCAGGTCTTCCTTCTGGCATTCACTTTTCACTTTTACTCCTCTTCTTATTGCCAGCCGAATGTTATAACGAGTCTTTTGGTGAAAATTTGCCATTAACTCATCCAAGGAAGGAGTAATGTCTAAACGGAAAACATATTTGGGTTGTATTCCTTCAAATCCCGCTTCTTTGTCAGCGGGACGAAACCCGGTTTTAATCAAATACTCCTTAAATTCTAAATTTTGGGAGGGAACGTCCGGGTCAATCTTTAAGAAAATAGCTCCGTGCTGTCTAGCCAGTTTTTTGACCTCCGCCCATAAAAAATCGAGCAAATCCTGTCTGTCGAGGTCTACCACAGGACCGCGGGGTGCATAAAAAATAGTTTTTCCTCCAATCGGTACCTGGCGCATAAGGATAGAAATGGCTCCTACGATTTTCCCCTCTTGTTCCACTACAAGGCGCAAAGGCTTCCATCCGGTTTTAGATTTGACTTCTCCCCACTCGTAGGATTGTAAGATGTGCCCTTTAGGGTGCCGGGAGACAAAATGGTTATATTTGTTTCTCTCTTCCGCGGTAATTAAGCGAGCTTTCCAATTCAAAATTAGTCCTCCTTTTTCTCTATTTTGCCTTTTAACCTGCACCAGCATACCGAGATAACTTGTCCAGTTCACCTGCCTAAAACATAACAAAACTTTTCCCCATAGGCAAGTTGGTATAAATAACAAACCCGCACCACAGTGCGGGTATATCTCGAACCGCTATTTACTTAACCGATAACGCAGAGACGCCGCGATAAAATCTCTGAATAGCGGGTGAGGCCGGTTCGGTCTGGATTTAAATTCTGGATGAAATTGAGAAGCTACAAACCAGGGATGATCAGATAACTCAATGATTTCCACCAACCGGTTATCAGGTGAAGTACCACTGATAACCATTCCCCGCGCGGTTAATTCAGAAAGAAAGGCGTTATTAAATTCATAGCGGTGACGGTGTCTCTCTTCAATCATTTCAGTTTTATACGCCTCAAAAGCACGGGTGCCGGGGACTAGCTTACAAGGGTATACCCCCAGGCGCATAGTACCTCCTAAATCTTCAATTTCTTTCTGTTCCGGCAAAAGGTCAATTACCGGATAGGGAGTATCCGCGGCAAATTCGGAACTGTTAGCTCCGGACAGTCCGCATACATTACGGGCAAATTCTACTACCGCCAGTTGCATTCCCAGACAAATTCCCAAATAGGGAACCCGATTTTCACGCGCGTAACCGGCGGCCGCAATTTTACCTTCAATTCCGCGGTCACCAAAACCGCCCGGCACCAGTATACCGTCAACATCCCCCAAAAACTCGGCAGCATTTTCATTAGTGAGATCCGCCGAGTAGATCCATTTAATATCAATTCCCGCTTCATGGGCTATCCCCGCATGACGCAATGCCTCTACCACGCTAAGATAAGCATCCGGCAATCCCACGTACTTCCCAACCAAAGCTATTCTCACTTTATATTTAGGATTTTTAATTTTATGAACAATTTCCTCCCAGTCCTCCATCTGGCATTCATTACAGGTTAGGTTTAATCTATTGATGACGATATCGTCTAAACCTTCCTTTTTTAAGATGAGAGGTACCTCATAAATAGTCTCCGCGTCCACCGCTTGAATAACTGCTTCTTTATCAATATCACAGAAAAGGGCTATTTTCTCCTCCATTTCTTTAGATAAGGGCATTTCCGAACGGCAGACAATAACGTCCGGCTGTATACCTATGCTGCGCAGTTCCTTTACGCTGTGCTGGGTAGGTTTGGTTTTTGCTTCTTGAGCAGCTTTTAAAAAAGGAACCAGTGTGACATGAATATACATTACGTTTTCCCGTCCGATATCGCTTTTGAACTGGCGGATTGCTTCCAAGAAAGGCAAGGACTCTATATCCCCTACCGTACCTCCTATTTCGGTAATTACCACATCGGGGTCACTTTCCCGGGCAACCCGGTATATGCGTTCTTTTATCTCGTTAGTAATATGCGGAATCACCTGTACGGTGCCGCCTAAGTAATCTCCCCTCCGCTCCTTGTTGATTACCGACCAATATATCTTACCGGTGGTAACGTTGCTGCTCTCGCTGAGGCTGATATCGATAAACCTCTCGTAGTGCCCCAAATCGAGATCGGTCTCCGCGCCGTCATCGGTTACGAAAACTTCGCCGTGCTGGTAAGGGTTCATAGTACCTGCATCTATGTTAATATACGGATCAAATTTTTGGATGGCAACTTTCAGACCCCGGCTTTTCAGCAGGCGTCCTAAAGAAGCAGCTGTTATCCCCTTGCCTAGTGAAGAAACTACTCCTCCGGTTACAAAGATAAATTTTACCATGAAAAAACCTCCTGTTATCTGCCCGAAAATCACCTTCACTATTCTATCCTTTTTGACAAATTCCTGTCAAGATAATTAAGTTAAGCTGCCTCGCTTCGCCCTCGCTAAGTTTGCCGACGCCTCGAACCAATGTCGCCTTCCGCCTACATCCCCCAGCCTAACCGTGTGACTCTATCTTAACAAAATAAAAGAGGTGCTTCCAGGCACCCCTAATGGAACAGGCGTTTGCCCAAAACGTAGCCCAAGAACAATCCGGCTATGCCCATGACTCCTGCAAGCGTAGGCGGCGCGGGAACTGGGAGGTTTAACCCCGAAAAAAGTAGACCTACGCCAATACCGGTAAGAGTCGAAAGAACTACCTCTTTCACTGGGCGTTACATCCTCTCCGGTGCCGTGACTCCCAAAAGTTGCAGGACGTTTCTCAGAGTAATACGGGTAGCATCAACTAAGATCATTCGCGCCTTGCGTAGCTCTTCATCTTCAACCAGAACACGACAGTGGTTGTAAAAACTGTGGAACAAACTGGCCAGGTCATGAGCATACCGTGTCAGGCGATGCGGTTCCAGGGCTTGAGCCGCCTCAGCCACCACGTCGGGCAGGTCGGCAATCTTGCGGATAAGTTCCAATTCAGCCGGATCTTGCAATAATTCCAAATTAGTGTCTTCAACAACCGGAAGTTCATACCCCAGTTCTTTCCCCTGGCGGAGGATACTGCATATGCGGGCATGAGCGTACTGGACATAATATACCGGGTTCTCGTTAGATTCCGCCTTGGCCAAATCCAAATCAAAATCTAAATGGCTATCCGCACCGCGCATCACAAAAAAGTAGCGGGCAGCATCTTTACCTACTTCTTCTATCAACTCACCCAAAGTCACATATTGGCCCGTCCGTTTGGACATGCGCAGGACTTCACCGTCTTTGAAGAGACGCACCAACTGCATCAGGATAATATCCAACCTGGCCGGGTCGTAGCCCAGAGCGGCTACCGCTCCTTTTAACCGGGCAACATGGCCATGATGGTCCGCTCCCCATATGTTGATCACCCGGTCAAAGCCCCGCTCAAACTTGTTCTTGTGATAAGCAATGTCTGCGGCAAAGTAGGTGGGAATACCGTTGCTCCTCACCACCACTTCATCTTTTTCGTCTCCGAACTCGGTGGACTTAAACCATAATGCCCCTTCGCTTTCGTAGATATAACCCTTCTGCCGGAGTTCCTCAATAACCTCTCTAATCGCACCTGATTCATGCAGGGTTTGCTCGTGAAACCATACATCATAATAAACTCCGAAATCTTCTAGTACTTCCCGTATATGATTTAATTTCTCCTCCAGAGCAAACTCTATTAATTTTTGCTGCCGTTCCTCACTATCGGCATCCAGATATCGGTCACCATAACGGGAAATAAAACGTTTAACCGTCTCGATTAAATCCTCACCGTGATATCCTTCGTCGGGGAAAGGAACATTTCTCCCTAAAAGCTGGAGATAGCGAGCTTCTAAAGATTTACCAAAATTGATAATTTGATTACCGGCGTCATTAACATAAAACTCCCTGGTCACTTCATGTCCTGTCGCTTGCAGCAAATTGGCAATGCTGTCTCCCAATGCAGCGCCGCGAGCATTTCCCATATGTAGCAATCCGGTAGGATTGGCACTTACAAATTCCACTTGAACTTTTTTCCCCTGACCAAAATTGGAGTTTCCGTAGCGCTCGTCCTCTCGTATTGCTTCGGGAAGAACCTGGTAAAGCCATTCATGGGAAAGAGTGAAATTAATAAACCCGGGGCCTGCCACTTCGACTCGTTTAACCCACGTTCCGTTAGGATCAAAATGCTTCACAATAATCTCCGCTATTTGACGCGGTGCCATCTTAGCTTCTCTGGCCAGAAGCATAGCGAGATTGGTAGCAAAGTCTCCATGAGTTTTTTCCCGAGGTACTTCGAGGGTGAATTCCGGCAGGGAAACGAAATTAATTTCTCCTTCCTGCCGGGCAGATAAAGCAGATTTTCTCAATTGTTCCGTAATATTTTGTTTAATTTTTAGCAGTGTACTCAATATTATTTCCTCCTCATTTGACTACCGGTTCTCCACCATTATGCTCAACTTATTATCGCTAATTTTCTCTCGTCCTACCTGCAACTCATACTCTAAATTAATACTTCCTCCATCATCTGTCAAGTCCACGTCTACCCGCGAAGTGATGACTGACATGTGAAAGGTACCAAAAGCGGTAATGTAGCTGCCCGTGTGTAATAATCCTTCTTCAAAAGTTTGTTTTTGTTCCGATGCACCCATACGATTGAGGGTAACCCTGCTGGGTTCAACTTTCAGCGAAGTAGTAGTTCCCTCCATACCGGAAATAGCTGTTTCCCGATAGATAATATAATAAGAATCTTCTTTACGGAACAGCCTCCCTTCTGTAATCAACTCTATAATATCCTCTTCTCCCCGCTCGTTTCTCTGAACTCCCTTCACGCGCACCCATACGTCTTTTTTCAAAATATCTCTCCTTTTCTAAATCTTACACGAGTTTTTAATACTATTCTTTACTTACAAAGTGTTTTCCTTTCACATTTCCTAAGAAAAAAATCCCTTTTGAGAAGCAAATAACCGCGGCAGAATCCGCGGTCAAATAAAAATCGGCATTATTTTGATTTAGGTAAACGAGCCAGCCAAATTCCCCGCGTCGCCTCCTCCGGCTTCGTCCAATCTAAAAGCAATTTGTCGGAGGCAGGAGACCAGGCAACGGCCATGTCGCCAGAAGGATCGCCTTCCCAAGTAACTTGAAAAAGCTTTATTTCCCGGTAATCTGTAGAGAGGTACAAAACATAGAGTACCCCATCTTCATCATTGAAAGCCAGTTTCTTCCCGTCGGGAGACCACTCGATGAGAGTACCTCCGCCCACATCCGTGATCTTCTGCAGGTTGGTCCCGTCAGCATTAACCAACCAGATACCACTGCTCTTCTCCACCTCAGCCGTGGAATCGGACTTGGCCACATTAATGGCAATTCGCTTGCCGTCGGGTGACCAGGCAGGTACCATGGAAGCAGCGGCTATGGGAGGCGTAAGGGATACTGGTTCGGTACCGTCTTTGTTAATCAAATAAACTTGATTTTCTTGCTGCCCTGTTTCTGGGTTAAACCAGGAGCGGAAATAAGCCAATTTTTCACCATCCGGGGACCAGGCAGGGTATCCTTCTACAGCCTCCGTCTGGGTCAAGACATGATTTTCTCCCTGCTTATCGATGAGCATTATATCAACATTATCAAAGCGAGTGGTAAGGTAAGCTATCTCTCCCTTGGGCGACCATACAGGATTGTATGCCCACAGATCGTCTGTCTTTTCCTCCAATCGTTGGCGAGCTTCCCCTGTAACGTCAAGGGTAAGGTTGCTACTGTTACCGGACAAAAGGTCATACACCCATACTTCCGGATACCCATTTTGGTATGTCACATAGGCAATCTGCGAACCATCAGGAGACCAGACACCGCCTCCGTACATGACCGGTATGTCCACCTGGGCATCTGTCAACGGTTCGGGATTGGAGCGGTCAACAGGCGTCTTCCATACCGTGTATTTACCGTCGGCAGAATCGCGGTTGGACAAAAACCAGATCTCTTTGCCATCCGGCGACCATCTAGGCCTGATGTTGGCAACTCCTTCTCCCAATGCTACCGGGGTTAACATAACTGTATAGTTAACCGGTTCCACCACTACCTTTACCGGAGGCAAATCTTCAGGAGGAGTAATTTCCGTCACCTGTTCAGGAGAAGCAGAACTTCCTTGGACAGGTCCCGGGTGAAAACGCGATTCCCCTGTATTTAAACTGGGAGACCGAGAAGTATCCTTATCTCGAACTTGTGTCTCCTTCTTCTGTTCGTCGGTCTGGGAAACTTCCGGCTTAGCTTTATCCTGGTCCTTGGTTTCAACGGGTAACTGCTCCTGGTTAGACGAAGACGATCCGAGGGTACTCAGCTCATTTAACTGGTTATAACCATATAAAAATATAATCCCGATAGCTATGAATAGTACAGCATAAGAAGTAACCAGCAAAGCCTTGGCTTCCAAATCAAACACCGAGCGGATGATACGTCTCCACCAACTGCCGGCCTTGTTCTGTTTATGAGAAATCGCCGGGCAGGTCTTTTCCTCCGACACCTTTGATTCCCCAAAAATTCGCTGCATTACCTCTTGACTAAAGTTGGCGGGGGGAGATACCGGTGTGCAAGATTTCTCCAGCAGGCGGTTGGTTTCCCGAGCTAAATTCAATTCTCTCTGGCAGTTGTAACATAACAGCAGGTGCTGATAGAGGGCCTGTTCCTGACCCGGATCCAGTTGTGCGTCTAAATAGGCAAAGATGGCTTGTTTAGCTTCTTGACAGTTCACGTTTAGGCCCCCTTTCCAAAATAACGCTCAGTCTCTTCTGCAACAATGCTTTTCCGCGATAAAGCCTCGTTTCCACGGTAGTTATCGGCACTTCCATAATTTCTGCAATCTGTCGATAAGACAAATCTTCTAAGTATCTTAATACCAGTGGCAGGCGGTAGTTTTCCGGCAGGTCGGCGATTGCCTGCTGCACCAACCTTTGAATTTCCTTAACTTCGCAGTAATCTTCCGGTTGAGAATCGAGATGAGGTATCAGGGGAGTAAATTCTATAACTTTATCTATAGGAATAGCTGTCGGCGGTTTTCTTCGCAAAAACGTGTAACATACATTGGTAGCTACTCTGTACATCCATGGAAAAAACTTCCTGCTTCGATCATATTTATCCAGCGACCGGTAAAGGTGAAGGAATATTTCCTGAGCTAAATCTTTTGCCTCTTCTTCATTATTTGTTAATCTGTAGGCCAGACTAAAGATCTGACGCTGATACCTCCGGACAATCTCGGCAAACCCTTCCTCCCGGTTGACCTGCAAGCAGTATTCAACTAGAGCTTCGTCAGTTAACTTATCCAACGACGTCACATCCTTGAAAATGCTCTCACGCGCCTGAATTTCTCTCTTTTTAATATAATACTACTTTTCTCCGTAAAATCTTGCACCTTTTTTGCACTATAACTCCTTGCCCACCGCTCGAGCTATGGGAACTAGGCTTTGCATCAACTCCGAGAAATTGTTCGGATTGAGGGATTGGGGACCATCACAAAGAGCTGTAAGCGGTTCCGGGTGTACCTCCACCATAATACCGTCGGCCCCAACAGCTACAGCGGCCCGGGCCAATGGCGCAACCAACTTCCAATTTCCACTCGCATGGCTGGGGTCTACTATCACCGGCAAATGGGAGAGTTCTTTGACCAGCGGCACGGCACTGATATCTAGGGTATTCCGAGTTGCATTTTCATAAGTTCTTATACCTCTTTCACATAGGATAACATGGGGATTGCCTGCGTCGACAATATACTCTGCCGCCATTAACCACTCCTCAATGGTAGCCGCCATACCCCGTTTGAGCAGAATGGGTTTCCCAGTTAAACCTACCTCTCTGAGCAGCCGAAAATTCTGCATATTTCGGGCTCCCACCTGAATGATGTCGGCATAACGGGCAACCAAAGGAACATCCCGGGGATCTACCGCTTCCGTCACTACCGGCAGACCTGTTTCCTGCTTGGCCCGGTTTAAAAGTTTAAGTCCTTCCTCCTCTAGCCCTTGGAAGGCATAGGGAGAAGTCCTCGGTTTGAATGCGCCTCCCCGTAAAATATCAGCTCCCGCTTTCTTAACTGCACTTGCCGCCTCCAGAAGTTGTTTTTCACTCTCCACCGCACAAGGACCCGCTATCACTACCAGCTTCCCCGACCCGATTTCTACATCTCCTACTCTCACGACCGTATTTTCCGGCTTGAGCTCCCGGCCCACCAGTTTATACGGCCGCAATATAGGAACAATTTTTTCTACGCCCGGAAGGTTGATAATGGCTTCCGAGCTAAGGACCCGTTTGTCTCCGATAGCTCCAATTACTGTTTTCTCTTCCCCGTAAATAGGATGGGTTTTAAACCCCAGTTCTATAAGCCGCTGCTCCACCTTATGTATCTGCTCTTGAGTGGCTCCCGGATGCATTACGACTATCATAATTTAACCGCCTCCGCCATAAAGATTTTTTAGGTAAAAATTAAAAACCCTCGTCCAAGGGACGAGGGAAAAGCCCGCGGTACCACCCTTATTGGCTTTCAAGCCCACTATATCAGGTACGGGAATCTCTGAATGATTCCGATACCCTTCCTTTTTAACGGTAGGAACCCGGCTCAGCCTAATACCGGAAAAACCTCCGGATTCAGCCTGCTACTCCGAGGGGAACTTCGGTCAAAGAGTCTTTACCGGGCTCCCACCATCTCCGGCTCGCTGGAAAAAACTTCGATGACCTACTTTCCCTCTTCATCATATTTCATTGGGCAGTAGTTTTTCTGAATAATATATCACGTCCCGGTATGTCCGGTCAAGAACTACTTAAGCTTTCCGTGGCGCAACATTCCGAAAATCATCCATATTCCCATCATGGCAGAGGTCAGAAAACCAAGCAAGCCGATTGCGGGATAATTGAATAGAAAAGGACCCTTTCCCGCATGGATAACCAGGGCGGATCCAATCATCATAGCCACTACCAACAAACTTACCGCCAGGCGCGTAGAAAAAATATCCAGCATATCATAAAGTGATTCTAAACCCCGATGTACAAAAATAGTGGTTAGGTCCCCATTGGCCAGATTTTGAATTGTTTTGGCTATATCTCTGGGTAATTCGGACAGGGTTTTTAAAGTAGCCGATGTTCTCTGGTAAAAAGTATCAGAATTAAAACAGGGCTGCAGTTGACCGCGCAGATAGGCTAAAGCAATAGGTCTGGCCACTTCAACCAAGTTAATTTCCGGATCAAGCCGTTTTGCCAACCCCTCCGCCGCGATCAATGCTTTACCCAGGGTGAAAAAACTTCCGGGCATTTTAATTCCATGGTTTAAAGATATCTCTATCATACCCCTTATCAGTTGGCTAAAATCAATACCCGGAAGATGGATACCAGTAGCCCGGTCCATTAAATGGGCCAGGTCTTCATACAAGTACTGGTAGTTTATTTCCCTGGTAACAATCCCTATCTTGGTGGTTATTTCCACAGTTTCCGCCACATTTTTCTCGCTTAAAGCCAGCATAAGTTGCGCTGAATAATACCGAAAATCATCATCTAAACGGCCTACAATTCCAAAATCAAGGAGTACTACGCTGCCGTCGTCTTGAAATAAAACATTACCCGGATGAGGATCTCCGTGAAAAATCCCCCGATTAAACATAGGAATAAGAATTGCCTCCAGGAGACTTCGCGCATAGGCCCGTCCCAACGGTGTCCCCCGGCAGCTTTTCTCAATCATATCTGCTTTCTTTCCTTCCATGAAATCCATAGTGAGAATTTCTTTAGAACTGTAATCCCAGTATATTTTCGGCACTTCCACCCGGGGATGATGGGCAAGCAAAGCACGAAAAGCTTCTGTGTTGAGCCCTTCCACCGTAAAGTCTAATTCCCGTCGTATCTGCCGGGAAAACACCTCGATTACTTCGTGTACGTTGCAAACTTTACCTACTATGGAACGCTCCACTGTATCAGCCCAGTCCCGCATGATGGCCAAATCTTTCTCTATCAAATGCTTAAGACCGGGTCGCTGAACCTTTACCACTACCTTCTGGCCGTTTGGCAAACAAGCCTGATAAGCTTGGGCTATGGAAGCGCTGGCCAGAGGAATATAATCGAAACGGGCAAATAATTCTTCCGGTACGACTCCAAACTCGTCCAAAAACTGCTCTTTCACTTCCGTAGGTCCGAACTTTTCTACATGGTCCTGCAATTTACCAAATTCCGAAGCATATTCCTGGGGCACCAGGTCTGGCCGAGTGCTCAAAAGCTGTCCTAGCTTGATGAAGGTAGGCCCCAAATCTTCAAAGAGCAGTCGTACCCTGGCGGGTAAGCTAACCGGTGTTGAAAGACCAGTTGCTTCCAAAGGTTTGGCGGCGGCGGGGAGAACTTTGGTTATCCAATAAAAGTATTGATCGAACCTGCGTCCTTGTAATAAATAATGAAAGCCGTGTCTCGCTAGGATGCGAATTATCTCCTTATACCGCTCCCGATTTTGATATTTCCGGTAAATTTGCCTGATCACTCTTTCACACCCTTAATAAGGAATTTGAATTCCTTTCCTTATTATTTTAAAGCAAAAAATTTTTATACAATTCTTGGAGCTACGGGAAACAACAGGTAATTTGTGAAAGTTTTTGCTTTCTTAAAAGGATTTCTCAACTGGTTGTCGAATTAGATTTTGAGTGACCATCCAGAACGGAGGTACCTTTATGAGGTACTGGTTAACTCTGATCGTTACTGCCGCAGTTCTTTTCAGCCTAACCTTTCTTTTAGGCCTATCCGTAATAGGTGTCGATCTTTTCGGCCCTGAAGAGGCTGCTCACCAACCAGAGAAAACTCACCAAACCGCTACTGAGGGTCATGCTGCTGATAATAACAAAGAACCGGAAGAAAAAGCAGAACAACACGAGGACAATCAAACAAAAAAGACAGAGGTCGCCAAGGAATCTCTGGAAGCAAAAACTGGGAAAACAGAAGGCGGGAAAGAACTCACCGAAAAGAAGCCCAGTTCCTCTCAGGAAACGGAAGAAAAACAAGAGGTCCGTGAAGAGATTGCTCAAGAACAGTCTCCCGAAATTAAGAAATATATTTTGGAATTTCAGCTTAACGCGGGAGGCGTCATAACGGCGGAAATAGTAGACCGGACAGGAAAACTAGTACGAAAACTTTTAGACGGAGAGTTTAAGCCCGCTGGAAAGCATTCTTTAACATGGCAGGGGATGAATGAACAAGGAGAGACTGTTGCCCCGGGCCAGTATACTTTCCGGGTTACGGCTACTTATCCCGGCGTGCCGGTACTCCTTTACCACCATTTGGCCAAACCGGAAGAGGTGGAAGCAGGTAACCCGTATGTATTGAGCACCACTCAGTTCGCCCGGCAAATAAACTATTTGAAAGACAACGGGTACACAACTATTTCTTTAACCCAACTGGGTGAATATTTAACCAGAGGAACTCAACTACCCGACAAGCCAGTAGTGATTACCTTCGATGACGGTTATGCCAGTACCTATCACCAAGCTTTTCCAATTTTAAAGCAATATGGTTTAAAAGCTATTATCTTTATCCTGGGGAGTTTTGTAGACAACAGTAATGCCTCGCCTCCCTCCTTAACATGGAAGCAGATGCAAGAAATGGTTAGAAGTGGTGTGGTAGAAATTCAATCTCATTCATATGATCTACACGGTGAAGATGATTTGGTTCAGAAAACAGAAGAATCCCAAAGTGAGTATGAACAGCGCATCTACAAAGATTTGGTTAAAATCAAACAATTGATTGAAACCAAAACCGGTCAACCGGTGACAGCCTTGTCTTGGCCTAACGGCAAGCAAAATTCCCGGGCCCTGGCCATAGCCAAAAAGGCCGGTTATTCATACTTTTTTACCAGCGGTGAAGAGGTCAACTACCAGCAAGACAGTCCTACCCGTATCCGCCGGATCTTTATCCCCCAGAATATTAAATTATCGGAATTTGCCCAAAAGATTAAGGCGCCCCCCAAAAAAGTTACTGTGCATCAAGAAACATTCCAATTTACTCCCAAAAATTAACCTGTTGAGAGCCTGGCTGTAAAAAATACCAGGCTATTTTTGTAATAATGCGCCCTTACTGGGGAGACAATTGTAACTAAAGACTTTTCTGGGAGTGAACAATTCATGGAAGAGCGGTCAATCCTTGCCACCTTTCCCAGCAGTACAAAGGCCTACCAAGCGGTAGAAAGCCTGAAAAAAGCAGGATATACAACGGTTCAAATAAACAGGATTACCAAATACCCCAGTGATCCAAACGCTCACTATAACAATCCTATAGCCAGCCAGGCTACCAGTGTAGCAGCCCTAACCCAACATTCCGGCGCTTATCTTGCCGGCGATGTAGCTCCGCTTCTGGCCGCAGACAATGCCGCCAGCGGGTTCTCTACCGGGGACAAGTTTGTCGGCAACCACAGTATGCTGGTTACCGTGGTGACCTCCCCCGATAGAGTACAACAAGCGGTCGCCATTATTAAGGAACATGGGGGAGAGGTATAACGTGAAGTATATCTTTCATTGCGGAAGAAAAGGAAAGGCACTGCGGGTGGCTGCAGCAGCAGGATTTTGTTGTTCCAACTTTTCCACAGTTTCCGCTATAATGGCATAAGCATGCCCCAGGTCGAGAATTTCTACCTTTCGTAATCGTTCCTGCAACTGGGTGGAAAGGAATTCTCTTTTTGCTACAATCTCAAACAATTCCTCAACGCTATATAGTCGATAATAAGAAGGAAAACCACGGGCCATGACCAGCATAGCCAAAGCCTTGTGTTTATCCAGAGGTTCATCGGTTACCAGGTTTAAAAGCTCCTCCCTGTCCGGTCTTTCTCCGGGAACAGTTCGGTTTATTCCCTCATAGAGAAGATTTAAAAAGGATCGGTCAATTATAATTTTATTCAGGTCCAACTCGTTGCTATACCCGGTAACTACTAAACCTAAAGGGCGAAGTTTCTTGACGTAGGGATAAGCCCAATGCTGTTCCCAAGAATTCTCAATAACAAAAGGTTTTAGATCCAAACCCTGTTCCATGAGTATGTCCTGTAAATTGTTTATATGTTCTTGACTGTATGCCAGTTCCCGAAAAGTAAGGTCATGTTTAAGAGAATAGGCGGCAGCCGCACCGGCCGCCTGACCGGTTACCATACCAATCGGAACTACACGAGCACTGCCGGCAGCCAGAGGAGTATAGGAAGCAGAACGCCCTACCACTAACAAGTTTTCTACCTTCTTGGGGACTAAGCAGCGAAAAGGTATGCTGTATTTTAGAGGGTTCCCAATGACAAAGCCCGTGTCGGCAGGAGATATGGACTGGATATCAACCGGATAAGAAGCAATGGCGATCCGGTCGGGGAAATCTCTGTTATCCAAGACGTCGTTAACGTTGAGACGGTATTCGCCGATTATGTGCCGGGTTTCCCGGACATAAAGTTCCGGTGCAGTTCCTACCAAAACAGCTTCCTCAAATCCTGGTATATTTTCCCGCAAAAAACGAGCAACCCGCGGAGCCTCTTTTTGTGCTTGTGCTCGGGCCCGGGACCGGGAAGCCTCATCTAGGCCATTAACATTAAATATCTGAAGGCTATTAACCAGCACACTCCCGTCCTTCTGCCTCCCAATGTTTAACCCCCGAAGACGTATGTTCCCGTCCAGCGGCTGATATTTTCGGGTTTCCTGCCGAAACCCCCAAGCCGAAACTTCAGTAGCTCCCGTATGGGGATCCCCGTCATTTTGTAAGACCCACTTTAGCTTGTCCCAATTGACTCCCTGAAATTGCAGTACCAGAGTAGCTGCCATAGGAGAGTCCCGGCCCGTTTCCTCTCCCGCTATCGTAAAAGGGACTCCGCTGGCCGCGGCTAGGTCCGCATCCTGTGTCGCGTC
>NZ_BDGJ01000168.1:0-127628 GCF_002207765.1 Calderihabitans maritimus | reverse complement strand
CGGGGAACTCCTTTCTGTTTTACTTTTACCCCGATGACCGTTTTTTCATCCCAAGCCATAATTGGCTCTAGGAAACGGGTTTCTAAGGACAAGGTAATGTTTTCTTCCTTTTCAACCAACTCGTGGAAAAACGCCTTAGCCGTCTCTACGTCAAAAGCCTCGCCCCCCATGGCTTCATAAAATTCCTGAAAAATTCCTCCCGTCAGCAACTCCCCTTCCGGCCCATAATTCATGTCCAGAACGTTCAGCATACCATAAGTAAAAAGCCCTCCCAAACTCTTATGTTTATCAATTAAAAGCACTCGAGCTCCATTACGGGCTGCGGAAACAGCAGCCGCAATACCTTCCGGTTCCCCTCCTACTACCAATACATCGTAAGGTTCCTGTCCGTAGGTCTGCAACCAAAATGCCAGCTCTCTCCACCGACTCTCCCAGAGAAACTTTCCTATATATTCCGGCTTGACCAGCCCGGCCAAAACTCCTCCGCCGAAGATAAAAGCAGCAAGAATAACCCACAACAGCCTTCTGGTTTTCTTAACTTTTCTTCTAGAGCTGCGGTAATTTAATAACAATATAAATATTAGAAAGAACAGCAGTAAAAAAAGGGCCGTAAATACTGCTGCCACCGCTCCCATATTTTTCCTCCTCGGGATTAGTTTCCCGCAGACAGTTCAGCAGCTTTTAATTTCATTCGCGACTGTGACTATAAATCCCTGCTCCTACCCTTATAGTCGAAAAAACAAGACACCTTGTGCCTCTCCAAAATTGTTAAAACCTCGCCAACCTGCCGTAACTACTTATGATATGGTTCATTCCTCAATATTTTGAAGGCCCGGTAGATCTGCTCCAAGAGGATTAAGCGGGCCAGTTGGTGTGGAAAGGTCATGGGAGAGAAAGAAAGACGAAAGTCGGCTCGGGATATAAGCTTTGGATCAAGCCCTAAAGGCCCACCCACAACAAAGGCGATGTTACTCTGTCCACGCAAACTCAAATCTTCCAGATAACGGGAAAATTCCTCCGAAGAAAGCAATTTCCCTTGAATATCCAAAACTATCATATGGCTTTTGTCCGGGAGATACCTTAAGACCTTTTCTGCTTCTCTTTCCAGTGCCTGCCTTTTTTCGGCAGGAGACACTTTTTCACTAACCTTCTCTTCAGGTACCTCTATTATTTCCAAACGAGCATATGGTTTGAGCCTTTTCGCGTATTCCCTTACTCCCTGTTGGAGATACTTTTCCCTTAACTTCCCTACCGCAATTATCAAAACATGCATTTTACTCTCTCCCGCCTCCCTTCATCACTTCACCAACAAATTAGTAAACCACGGTTTTAACCGTGGCTTACAGGTTATCTTCGGGGCATTTCACCTAGTATTACCGGCAGGGTTAAACGCTTTCCATTCCTGATCACCGTTATAGTTACGCGGTCTCCTACTTGATGCCGGTATAATACTTTCTGTAAATCTTCGAAAGACGCAATAATTTCATCGTCAATCTTGACTATAATATCTCCCGGTTTCATGCCTGCCTTTTCCGCTGGTCCCCCCGGTACAATTCCACCTACATATATACCCACCGGAAGGCCGTACCATTCAGACATTTCTTCGGTAATTTCCCGAAAGTCGTAAATACCGATAAATGGTCGGCTGACATAACCTTTTTCAATTAACTGCTGGATAATGGGCTGGGCATCACTAATAGGAATGGCAAATCCCATTCCCTCTACATCGGCGCGGGCAATTTTTACACTGTTTATGCCAATTACTTCTCCCCGAGCGTTGACCAGAGCCCCGCCGCTATTTCCAGGGTTAATAGCCGCATCAGTCTGAATCAGCTTGAGGGTGATAGCTTCACCGGTAGGACTTTCTACCGTAACTTCCCGGTTTAAAGCACTTATTACCCCTACCGTTACGGAACGGGCAAATTCTCTTCCTAAAGGATTCCCGATGGCTATCGCCATTTCCCCCACCTGTAACTTCGTGGAATCGCCAAATTTAGCTTCAGGCAGGTTGTCGGCCTTTATCTTCAGCACTGCCAGGTCCGTACGCTCATCCCCGCCGACCAGTCGGGCGGTGTACTGACGTTTTTCATCAAGATTAACCAGTATTTTTTGGGCACCGGCCACCACATGATAATTAGTAACGATATAGCCATTTTCCCTGTCAAAAATAACTCCCGAACCTGTTGACACTAACTGGTTATTAAAAAAATCATGCCCTCGCAAGTTGGTAATACCTACGACTGCCGGGCCTACTTGCCGGGCTATGGCGACCACCGGAGACTCCGCGGGATTGTAGGGTACGGGCGGTAACTGAGCTTCCTGTTTTTCTTTTTTTTCCTGGGGTTCTTCTAAGATAGGGGGGACAACCTCTGGAAAGAGGTAAGGACTCAGGCTAAGTGCCACAATCCCTCCTATAATACCACTGAGTAAAGCTACTACAATGATAAAGAAATATCCCGGTTTTCTCTCCCGGTAATAATAGGCATCGCGTTCAAAGTAACTCACCTGGTTCCCTCCTTAAATTATGTATGGACTTGAATTGAAGCTCCCAGCGCGGTCAACTTTTCTTTTAAATGTTCATAACCTCGATGAATAACGGAGGCATTTAACACTTCGGTGGTACCTTCCGCCATCAGTCCTGCTATTACCAGAGCCGCGCCTGCTCGCAAATCGGGTGCGTTCACACGGGCCCCGTATAACTGCTCCACACCCACAATTACAGCTACCTGACCTTCTACTTTAACAGAGGCGCCCATCCGTTTCAACTCTTCAGCTACCTGAAGACGGTTTTCAAAAATATTTTCTCTGATAATGCTGGTCCCTTTGGCTACCGCCAGGAGGCTCATCATAGGAGACTGCAAATCAGTGGGGAAACCCGGGTAGGGCAACGTTTTTACATCGGTAGAAAATAATTTTTCTCTACCGATAACCCGAATTGCCGTTTCTTTTTCTTCCACCACTGCTCCTACTTCCTGCAGTTTAGCAATAATCGGCTGCAGATGAGTAGCAATAATGTTATCCACCCACACATCTCCTCCGGTAGCAGCCGCTGCAATCATGTAAGTTCCCGCCTCTATTCGATCAGGTATTACCGCATACCGGACTCCCCGTAGATCCGAAACTCCTTCTATCTTGATAAGGTCAGTACCGGCCCCCCGAACTTTAGCCCCCATAGCATTTAAAAAATTGGCTAAGTCAACTACTTCCGGCTCTTTAGCCGCATTCTCGATAACGGTTACCCCGGAAGCTCGGCAGGCAGCCATCATGATATTCTCCGTAGCTCCTACGCTCGGGAAATCCAAGTATATACGCGTGCCCGATAAACAGTTTCCCCGAGCTACTACGAAGCCGTGTTTAAGTCGAATTTCAGCACCTAAAGCTGTTAACCCCTTAAAATGCAGATCCATAGGACGAGCACCTATATCACAACCTCCCGGCAGGGGCACCTCGGCCATTCCTTTACGGGCCAATAAAGCTCCCAACAACAGGTTCGAGGCACGTAACTTTTTGACCAATCGGTAAGGGGCACTACTGCTGATGGTATCCGGTACTACCAGACGAACCGTATTGGGGTCCAGCCATTTCACTTCTGCCCCCATTCCGGAAATAATATCTAACTGATACTCTACGTCAGCTATACACGGAACGTTTTCTAAAATAGTCTCGCCCTCAGCCATCACACTGGCTGCGATTATGGCCAAAGCAGCATTCTTGGCTCCGCTTATCCGGACTTTCCCCTGCAGCCGCTTACCCCCGTCAATTATTAACCTCGCCATAATGTCTCCTCTCATTTAACTAAACGTCTTTGTCTTCAACACCTACTATATTCGGGAGCCAATGTTATATTCCTTCTTCACTTCCTTCAAAGGCGGTAATTCCTGAGGCAAAAATATAAAAAGCATGCAGTAATCCTGCATGCGTTCGTTTTTTTGTAGATTGCTAATGGCGGGCGACAAATATATCATTACTTACCCCTCGGACCCCCTGCAGGTTATGAGCTATGGCTTCCGCAGCTTCCTTGGCCTCCAATGTGTAGACCTCACCACTGAGGTAGGCTATCCCTTCCATAACAAAAGCTTTGACCTGACCAGGACTGACCCGGGGGTCGTCCCGCAACTTCCGACGAAGCAAGTTAGTAAGCTGGTAGTCCCGGTCATTAGTGTCGACTAACGACTTTAACCGATTATGAACCGCTTTGACTCCAGCCACCGATGAAGCTGCACGCAAAGCAGCCTCTATCTCTTCGGGAAATTTGACTATTCCGGTTAGCGTTACTTCTCCATCCTTGGTAAATGTTACTACATCTTTGACGTCAACCTGAGGATTCCTGGAAAGAGCCAGTTCGACCGCATTGGTTATGCTAGCATCGTCCCGTTTATTCAATTGGACCTGTAGCTCACTACGTACCGTTTTAACTCCTTTTACCTCTTGACAGGCTTTTACCAGGGCATGTTTCTGGGCTAAAGTTTGTAAGCTGCCCTTGAGGACAGCAACTCCACCTTTTACCTCCACCTGTACTTGCCTCAGTACCTCATCCCCGTATTTCTCCAATCGTCGCCTTATTTCGCGGACAATTTCCTCGTCACTTATCGTCCCGTCGGTAGCTACCGTAAGATAGTTTTCAACCCGGCGAACTCCGGGAATACTGCTAACCAGTTCTTCTGCTCTTTCTTTCTCGGCCAGGACATCTACCACACCCATCATTTGTACGACACCGTTTTTTACCTTGAGGTCAATGTTAAAAGAATCTAAACGCATCTGATCCGCCAATACGGACTCAATCATTCCCTGCAATCGACCATCGTCCGGTTGCACCCGTTCTCCTTCCCTTCTTAAAAAGGTTATGGGTATTTTTATTGTTAGCCGCTAACAACAAATTATTCAGTTACTCTTTTGTTTTCCAGATAAAAAAATAGAAGGGCAGTTTTACGTCATGCCCAGGACTATTACCGGCTAATGGCCGCCTTCACAGTGAGCTACAGGGCGCAGCATGTAGCGCTTACGAAGCACAGGTTGCACCCCCTTTCTCGGACAAATTGTAGTACTATAATTATTAGTAACCCTATATATACTATTCAACGTAGTAACAAAAATTCCTCTTACTTTTTAAACAAATTCCAACTCAATAACTCACGCGTTCAACTCCCTATATAAAACGCAACGCTTCCACAGGGTCCAACCTGGCAGCCCGCATCGCCGGATATACACTGGCCACAAGACCGACCAGCACCGACAGAAGGATTACCGCGAGGCCAAACAAGGGATCCCACTGAACACCGGCCTGAATTTGGGCAATATAAGGAGCAACCAGATAAGCAACAGCCATTCCCACCAAATACCCCAGAATACCACCGATGGAACTAACAATAGCGGCTTCGGTAAGAATAATCCACATGATATGCCTCTGCCGGAAGCCGATAGCGCGGAAAATACCTATTTCTTGAGTACGCTCGCTAACGGAAGACATCATGGTACTAAGGATAATCAACCACCCGATAAATAAGATTACCACCGAGACCAGTACCGAAAACTTGGCGAACCGCTCTACCACTTCCTTACGGGCTTCGTTCTGGTCCTTTATCATAGCCACTTTGACATTATCCAAGGTCTTTTGTAATTGGTTAATCACCTTCTCGGCTTCCTGTTCATCCTTGGGATTATCTAATTCCCTGCGCAGGTTAAGCTCCAGGAAACTAATGTAACCCGGCTGGTTAAAAGCTTCTTGGGCTGCTCGCAAATCGATAAAGACAATTTTATCGTCTTCTTCTCCCGTTTCCTGTAGGATGCCGGCTATCGTCCATGATTTGCCCGCTAGTTTTATTACCTCCCCCGGTTTTTTATCGAGTTGTTCGGCTACCTTACTGCCCATGATAATCTCTCCCGCCGCTTCCGGCCTTTTCCCTTCTACCTTCCACCAGCGCTTTAGAGTGAACTCACTGTTAAAATCTACCCCCGCGACCAATACCCGCTTGCCTTCGACTTGGGCTGCTGAAAGAAGTTTGGGAGCTATAATCGTAATCCGGTCGCGGGAAGGTATATTTTTAACTTTTTCCACCACTTCCTCGGACATTTTCTTCGTTTCATAAGACACGCCGGAAGCCACAGTAATACCACTATAAGAGAGAGATAATTTTTCCGTGTATGGGGTGATTACGATTCTTCTTCCCATCTGGGCAAACTTGTCTTCCAGCTCTGCCTGCATGGTACGAGTAATAGTTGAGAGGGCTACAATACTACTAATTCCTATGACCATCCCTAAAATTAAAAATGTTACTTTTAATTTTCGAATCTTCAAATTGCTTACGGCAATATCTGTTAAGCGCACCCTATTCACTCCTTAACGACCGGCAAAAGCCAGAGATTCCCCGCTACCTTCCCGCAGCGCTCCGGGATTTGTTTCTATCTTATCAATTAAGCCATCCCGCATATAGAGCGCCCTTTTCACGTAGGAGAGGTTCTCCACATTATGGGTTACCATAATGATAGTCAGCCCCTCCCGGTTTAAAGACTGAAAAAGGCGCATAATTTCTTCTCCCGTCTTGGAATCCAGGCTTCCGGTAGGCTCATCGGCCAAAATAATAGGAGGTTCGTTGACGATAGCCCGGGCAATCGCTACCCTCTCCTGCTCTCCCCCGGATAGCTGATTGGGCAAACGAGAACATTTGTTGCCCAACCCCACTTTTTCCAGTACGCTTTTGGCCTTTTCCAATTGCTCCTGGTGGGAATAACGGAGAATAGCCAGGGGAAGCATTACATTTTCTATAGCAGTCAAATAAGGAATCAACTGAAACTGCTGAAAGACAAAACCAATATAAGCGCTGCGAAAATCAGCCCTTCTTTCCGGTTTCAATTGGTAGACAGGAATACCATCAATCACAACTTCCCCCTTGGTAGGAGGATTAAGAGCACCTAAAATACTAAGCAGGGTGCTTTTACCGGAACCGGAAGGGCCCATCAAAGCCACAAAATCTCCTTCTTCAATCTCGAAACTTACCCCTCCTAAAGCCGTAACCTGGCCTTCTCCACTTTCATAGACCTTGGTAACGTTTTCCACCTTGATCAGGCTCACCATAATGCACCTCCGCAAACGGTAGGTAAAAGAAACCGAATCCTTTTAAATAAACCTTAAAGCCTCCGCCGGGTCAAGTTTAGCAGCTTTTAAGGCTGGATACAAACTGGCCAGTACCCCCAAAGCGGCCGCCGCCAAAATAATTACCCCGCCTGCCAAAAGGTTCCACGGTATCTGCACCTGCATCTGGGCAATGGCTGGGGCCAGGCTCCTGGCCGAAAGTATTCCAAGAAGATAGCCGGATACGCCTCCCAGCAGACCTACTATCATAGCCTCCGTGAGCACTATCTCGAAAATATGGCTTTTCCGGTAGCCCATGGCCCGGAAGATCCCTATTTCCCGGGTGCGTTCACTGACTGAAGACATCATGGTTACCATCACGACCAGCATTCCGATCAAAACCACCACCGCCGATACTGCGTAGGAAAAGTAAGTAAATCGATCTATAACTTCCTGCCGGGCTTTAACCGCTTCGGCCAGAATATTTACCTGGGCATGAGGTAGCTTTTCCCTTATCTGTCGAGCAATCTCTTCGATGGGACAAGTAGTGCAATAAGCCGCTACTTCAATAAAACTGAGTTCCCCTTCTTTCCCCAGTAAAGTTTGAGCAGTCAGCAGATTCATAAATATTAGATCGTCTTCTTCAGTCCCTTGCTCCTTTAAAACAGCAGTAACCTTAAACTCTTGCGCGTTAATAACCACCTTATCCCCGGGCTTTTTTCCCAGCTTCCGCGCCACCCGGCTTCCTAAAAGAAGATCATCTGCTCGGTACGGCTTGTCTCCTTCGTATGTCCACCATTTTTTCAGCTTGAGTTCATAAGGAAAGTCAACCCCTACCAGCATCACCTTTTCGTCCTCGACTACACCGATGCCCAACAGTTTCGGAGCTACATAAGCAATATTTTCCCGGTTGGGAATAGTGTTAATAGCAATCACATCATTTACCGTTAGTTTATTCACATCATCAGCAGAAGCTAGTATATTTACTCCCCCGTATGAGATAGATAAATCGTCTGCCTTCGGGACTACCATAATGTTGGCCCCAATTTCGTCAAAGGTATCGGCCAACTCCCGGTTCATGGCGGTGGTGATGGAATACAGAGTGACCACCGTGGCCATTGCAACGGTCATACCTAAAAGAAGAAAAAACATTTTAGCCTTGCGCCGCCGCAAACTGTTGAAGGCAATGCTGTCCAAACGCACTTCAATCTCCCCTAAACTATATTCTAGGTTGCCATTCTTTTACAATTTCTTCATCAAAGTAGATCAAACCTTCTTTAACCTCATAAGGTAGTTCTTCCGGCGGATACTGGGGACATCCCCCGGAAATACCCCGTAGATCGTTTAGATACCAACGCGTACCGCAGGTTTCGCAGACCAAAATGTTATCCTCTATCCGGAAACGCTGGGACCGGCAAGGTTCACACATTGCTATAGCTACCACTACCCTGCCGGCAGGAGTTATGAAAGAGGTAACGGCCTTAACCTCGCCGTTGGGCGCAGTATATTCTGTATAGATTATTTTGTTATCGATTACCTCCTGTAAGGGTATGATTATCTTTCCGTTTTCTACCCGATTTTCTATGTCCGTCATACTGATGACTTGTCCTTTGTAGCTAACCGACCTTCCTATGTTATAAGTCCCCCCCTCATATCTACGGGGAACGACTGCCGTGTCCCTGGTAGCCATTACAAACCAGGCAACTCCCACTACGGCAACCAGACCAAAAACTAACAAAACGACCCGGTTAGGTCCCCGATAACGCTTTTCTCCGCTTAAAAACTCCTTTCGTTTATCAGCACCAGCAATCATGTTTTACCTCCTTACAGCGTCTCAGGTTGAAAATCTCATTTTTAACATACAAATGATAAGAAGAACCCTACGCTGAAGATAATTAACAGGTATACGCTCATGAAACAATTGGATGACGGAACCTGCGGGCGTTCCAGGACACGATGTATCCGGGCAGCCAGAAGATTTTTCGAACCTAAATAACTGGAAGCGACGGCATAGAATCCCCAACCCTTCATCTTATCAAAACCGGACTCCCGGGCTTTCTTCCAAATCTTAATTAAGGTAGCCCCATAGACCAGAGGCTTACCTGTGATGTTTACGGCCAGGTCGTCGGCGGCTTTTTCCTTTTCGTCCCGGAGGATAGCATAGCTCCAAAAGGCTACAGGAGTGAAAAACATAAGATCTCGCAAGACACCGGCTATCCAGTTGGTCAAATTATCCCGCCGCCGCACATGAGCCAATTCGTGAGCCAAAACAGCTTCCAGTTCATCAGTATCTATACTCTCTATCAGTTGCCGGGATAAAACAATTACAGGTCTTAACCAACCAATAGTAAAGGCATCATAGCCCAGGCCTGAAGCAACCACCACCCGAGGCGGCGCTATTCTTAACTTGTCGGCAAGCTGTTGCAGGACGGCAAAAACTTCCGGATATTTCTTATCTGAAGCATAACCGAACCTGGTAATCAGTTGTTTACCAGTCCAAATGCCCAAAGTTATTTTAGCTGCGATAAGCGCTACCACCAGCATGGCAAAAGGAGTAATTATCAGGGAAACCCAGTATCCTATTTGGCACATTACAGCAAAAAGATAACGAAGCTCGGAAGTGGACGCTTGATAAACTTGATAAATGCCTACCCGAGGGAACAACACCTGAATAACTAGATAGGCCAGAAAAGGAATGGTAAGAGTCAAATACATGAGGCGTATCTTGCTGGAAACCTCCCGGAGGCCTAGAATTCTAATGCTGAACTGAGCCAAGATGAAGCTCAGCAGGGTGCCCAGAATAACATAAATAGAAAATGTATGCAGAAATGAATTTACAGCGGTCACCAATCTAGTCTCCTTTCCGCTGTCGTTCTCTAATAATCTTTTCTAGCTCCAGAATTTTCTCTTCATCTTCCTCTTGCAGGCGGTTAATAAAATGGGAAAAAGCAAATTCTGCGTAATCTTCCAAGAGACCGTCAATTACCTCACGAACAAAGGAACGGGTAAATTCTTCCTTTGAGTAGAGAGGAGTATAGTAATAGGCTATCCCCTGCTTTTCTTTATAAAGAATTTTTTTATCCGCCAGTCGGCTCATGATTGTCATCACCGTAGTGTAGGCGATCTGCCTCTCGCGACGAAGCTCTTCATACACATCTCTTACCGATACTCTTCCTTTTTTCCAAACCGTTTCCATGACTGCCGCCTCCAGGTCGCCCAGCACCTTACTCAACCCTCTCCGGCGAGGCTTGAATTCGGTGAATACCCTTTTAAACGACAAGGATTGTTCCTCCTTTCACATTTGAAGAACTACCTAAATTATACCACCCATATTTACTACACGCAATAGTATGTTGACTACTTATCACCGATTTCTCGCCCAAGTTATAAAATTCTTTTCAACCTCAGCTAAACTCATTCCTAGTTGGTCTTGAAATACCGTATTCAAATTCTTACCCTGCCTCAGACCATCTAGTATGCTACCTACAATATCCCATCCATAACGCCCTACCAGGTAATCAATTATAGCCAAGGACTGCCAGTAGGCCAAAGGCTGGTCCGGCAACCTGTCAAACTGTGCATCCATTTGCCGCAGGGAATAGAATTGGGTGTCCGGATTAATTCTATACTCTTCAAACTGAAAGCCGGTGATTTCCCGCTCCAGGTATTGAGCAATCCCCTCGGTAAGCCACCGCGGATAATTCCCCTGCGTACGGTAATCTACCAGCAAATGAGCCATTTCATGGGCCATGGGGCCAGTGCTCTTAAAGGTATCAGCCAAAGAGTCTCTATCCACCGTTTCAATCCACGCATTAGGGGAAAGAATACGAATGACACCTGCCCAGTAAACTCCCATAGCGCTTTGGTCTGCATCCCAGCCGAAGCTTTGGTTCAAGGAAACCCGATCAGGATAAATGATTATAGGTACCTTCCCAGGCGGCTCCAGCCCTAATTTGCGGACTAGTGGCAGGTAGCTTTCCTCAGCGGTCTCCAACACCAGTCGAGCCACCCATGCATCCTGGGGTTGATATCTCACTAGAAAATGCCGGCTCTGCAGCTCCGGCCAACTGCGTGTTTTAAATTCCACATGTTTTCTGGCCAGTTCTCGAATCACACCGTAGACAGCCATCCTGGTCCAGCCAGGGTATTTTTGATAGATAGCCACAGAGATAAAAAAACAGCCTATTAAAACAGCGGCCAGAATTTTTCCCAGCGTTTCCAGACGCAAGCCGTAAAACTCCAAAAAAGGCACTGTTAACCCTCCCCCAAAGATCGCTCTTGCCTCTCTCCCCTCATTATACAGTATATATGACTACCTCTCATTGGTAATTACTTCTACTCCAGAGTTCAGGAAAATTAAAACAGGAGGTCCCTTCCCTCCTGTTTATAAAACTGGCTTATTCCGGTTGTCTTCAAAGGCCTGAAGACAACGTTCACTACAAAAATAATATTCTTGGCCATTATATGAACGGTGAATTGCTTCTTCTTTACGAACGGTCATTCCGCAAACAGGATCTTTAGCCGTATCCTTCCCCGGTTCTTTCTCATGGGAAGTCTGGTGAGACGTATGGTGCATATGCCCCCCACAGCAACCGCCACGTCGGAACATAAACCATATTAGCAAGAAGAACAGCAGATAAGATAAAATGTTGGATAATTCCAAAGTCTTCCCTCCTGTCCGTTACCGCCATTCCGTTTTTATACTACTTATTGTAGTACTACTCCTTAGTATACATCGTTTCAGTTGGAGGTGCAACTACTCTCAGCTACAAAAATCAGTTGGAGCGACAAAATAACTTTAGCATTTAATTCCCCGTTTTCTTAAGTCTAACTTAAAATATGGTTTCAGGCTAAGGTACCGTTCGCCGGTGTCAGGAAGTAAGGTGACCACCCTTTTACCCTTGCCCAATCTTTTAGCTATCTGTAAAGCAGCAAACACCGCAGCTCCTGCCGAAATGCCTACCAATATACCTTCCTTTTCAGCCAGCTCCAAGGAGGTAAGATACGCGTCTACATCTGTTACGGTAACGATCTCATCTAAAATATCCCGGTTTAATACCTTGGGGATAAATCCAGCCCCGATGCCCTGAATCTTGTGGGGACCCGGGGGCCTGCCGGACAGTACCGCTGATGCTTCCGGTTCAACACCTATGATACGTACGTGAGATAGTTGTTCCTTCAATACCTCTCCTACCCCGGTAATGGTCCCTCCCGTTCCGATACCGGCTACAAAGGCATCCAGACGTCCCCCCGTCTGCTCCAGTATCTCCTGGGCGGTAGTAAGACGGTGAATCTCCGGGTTGGCCGGGTTATCGAATTGGCGAGGCATAAAATAATCCGGATGTTCTCGTAGCATCTGTTCCGCCAGCTCAATTGAACCCTGCATCCCCTCCGGTCCAGGGGTCAGATAAAGTTCGGCCCCGTAGGCCCGAAGGAGATTTTTCCTTTCCACGCTCATGGTTTCCGGCATAACCAAAATTAATCTATATCCTTTCGCCGCCGCCACCATAGCCAATCCAATACCAGTGTTTCCGCTGGTAGCTTCTATGATTGTCCCTCCCGGCCTGAGCTTCCCCTGCCTTTCGGCTACTTCCACCATGTACGCAGCGATACGGTCCTTTACGCTACCCCCTGGATTAAAGCTTTCTAACTTGGCTAAAATTTCCGCATCAGTGGCGGAGGGCAACCGGGTGAGACGTATCATCGGAGTATTGCCTATGTACTGAAGAATACTTTCCGCTATTTGTACTCCGTTGCCCATTCCTGCTAAATCCCTCCGCCCATAAAGAGCATAATCTCTACCGCATCACCGTTCTGCAGAACAGTCCCATCGAACTCTTCTTTTTTAAGTACAGTACCGTTCAAACTGACGGAGACTACGTCAGGACTTAGTTCCAGTTCAGCCAGTAACTCACTTATAGTTCTGCCCTCCGGCAGGTTGTGCCTTTCACCATTCAACAAAATTTCCACTAGGAATCCCCCCTTTCTATTAGCAGTCTGACCCGGTCATCATTCAACTTCTCCAGCTTAATAATTTTGTGCCCCTCCGCTTTAACGCTTCGCGGTACATTTTGCACCGGTTCACCCGCCTTCAAAATGACCTCCAGAATTTCTCCCGGCGCCATCTCTTCCAGCTTAAGTTTAGTTTTGACGAAGGTTAACGGACATACGTCATTGGTTACATCTAGAAAGGCATTAGCTTTAAAGTTTTTCATGGACCAATTCACCCCCGGAACCTTTTTTAATCTCATCCCAGTTCAGGTATACCTTCTCCCGAAACTTTTCTATACCAACCCGATTAATAGCGTCAGCTATCCTCTCGTTGGGCTGGGCCAGCTCTAAAAAAGTCTGCAGAAAGGCTTCCGCCACGTCGGCCACCTGTCCTTCCGGTACAAAGGGAACAACCGGCTGCCCTAGTTGAGGATAGCGTCCCATTTTACCCCCTGCGTAGACCGTACACCCAACTCGCCGCGCCTGCCAGGCCTCGCTGGGACAGGAAGCTATACAATTGCCCTCATAGAGACATTTGTCCTTATTCATCTTAGGAATGCCTCCAGATATATCGATGGCCCCAGCCGGGCAGACCTCACTGCATACACCGCAGCTTATACATTTTTCTTCTACTAAAACCGGTTCCACCATTCCGGCAAAGCCCAGATCGTTTTCCTGAGGCTTGGCGCAGGAATTCGGACAACCGCAAACTGCCATCTTAATTTTCACAGGGACGTCCCGTCCGAAAAACCGTTCATCCAATTCTGCCGCCAGAGAACGGACATCTATGAGGCCGTAACCACAGATTTCGTTACCGGGACAAGCGACTATGGTCCTTACACGCGGTCCGCAGGCGCCGGGATGTAACCCCCGATCGCGTATTTCCCTTTTCAATGCGTCGTAATCCTGTAACTCAATCCATGGTATTTCTACCCCCTGGCGCGTAGTTAGGTGCACATACCCCTTACCGTATTTGTCCGCCAAAGCGGCAATTTGCCTCAATTGCTCGCTGCTCAAATTCCCCCCGATCGTCCGTAAACGCATCACAAAGGTGTTTTTCTGGCGCTGTTTTATAAAACCCCCCTTCTTCAATTCTGTGTAATCAATTTTCATAACCCCCACCTCTTTAATTCCAAGTATTTCAATCTGAATTTAGGATATTGATTTAGTTTTATTGTAGAATAATCCCTTAAGAGTTGTCAAGGAAAATGTGGCAAAAAACAAACCCTCTCCTGCGAGAGGGCTCGGGTAACTTATCGGCCTCTAATCTGGCAGTGCAGGTCATATTCCACCAGTTCCGTAATAGCAGGCTCATCCCCGCACACAGGACACTTTGGATTTCTGGCCACCTCAACTTCTCGGAACCTGCTTTCCAGCGCATCGAAGATAAGCAATCGTCCCACCAAGGGTTTGCCTACCCCTAACAATATTTTTAACGCTTCCCCTGCCTGCAATACTCCCATGACTCCGGCTACCGCCCCGATTACCCCGGCCTCCTGGCAGCTGGGAACGGCTCCCGGCGGGGGCGGAGAAGGAAACACACATCTGTAGCACGGCCCCTCCCCGGGTTTAATAGTCATTACCATTCCATCCCAGCGTAAAATTCCGGCTTCTACCAACGTCTTACCTGACAAAACACAAGCATCATTTAACAGGTACCGTGCGGGGAAATTATCTACCCCGTCAATTATCAGGTCATAATCGGCAATTAATTCCCGGACATTTTCTTTGCCCAAACGGGTATGATAGGTAATAATCTCTACATCGGGGTTCAGGGCCTCTAACTTTTCTTGGGCAGAATCCACCTTCCGCTTGCCTACGTCGGCAGTGCGGTGGAGAATCTGCCGCTGAAGGTTCGACAGGTCTACCACATCGCTATCCACAATACCGATATGCCCGACGCCGGCTGCTGTGAGATAATAGGCCACCGGTGATCCCAGACCGCCCGCACCTACTATTAGAACCCTCGACTGCAGAAGTTTCTCCTGCCCCTTCCCGCCGACCTCCGGCAGAATAATCTGCCTGCTATAGCGCAGTATCTGTTCCTCGTTAAAATTCATCTTATTCCCCTCCAAAATTCCTTATATGTATATCGGAATATACGCCAATCTATAAAATATAATACACCTACTTTCACCGGCAAGTCAACCAACTATATTGCTTGGTAGCAAGCGACTTTATGCCTGAACTAATTTATCCCAACGAACTTTCCCCGGGCTGAGTGCCAAGCGGAACGAGCGCAAACACTAGAGCCTCCTTAACTTTACATCCCTGCTGAGGCAGAGAAAGCAGTCACTCCGGTGACTGCTCCCTCAGAATAGTTTAACCGCTTCCTTAAGAATGTCTTCAGCCGGCTCAACATTAGTGCCCAGCCAGTAAACTCTATTTCCCTTCAAATAATAATAGTTATGCATGCCGATCCCCGTAACATAATAGTAAGTCTTGCCGTCAATTACTTTAACGGTATAGTTACTAAACGCGGAACTGCCGGGCATTTTTTCATCCATAATTTTGAGTAATTCTTCAGCTTCTTCCGAGGTAGCCGACTCCGATATCCATAATACCGCCTGCCTGTCTTCCGAGCGGTACATGGCAATATACCCGTTTTCTATAGGAATATTAGTCCCGTGCAGTTTGCTGATTTGAGCAATAGCCTGCTCTCCCGTAACCAGGTGGACCAGCGGCATTCCCGCTAAAGCTTGTGGAAAACTGTCTTCATTCAGCTCAGGTAATTTTTTTGAAGAAACGGAATAAACCGCCACTATCGCCCCAATTACAACGACCGCCCCCAAAAGAATCAACCATCTCCGCTGCATATTCTCAACCTTTCCTGCCCTATTTATTCTTTCTTCCCTTGAATTGCCCGTTGGAGAAGCTCAATTTCATGCATCAGTTTTCTCTGTCGTTTCCCCAAAATGAGGGTATAGAAAAAGATAAAACCCCAAATAATGCTGTAGGCAGCCACCAAATAACCCATATCTAGAACCTCCTAATCAAATTTTTCCCGGAGAACTTTCTTTATCTCCTGGATTCGCTGTCGACACCGCTCAATAGCCAGCCCTTTTTGCAACAGGTAGAAGTACAGAAAAGTAAAGGCCAAGACGCTAACAATCAAGGCATGAAGCATCTTGGGATGCAGACCGCCCCCACTGCCTTTAACCACTTCCGGGTGGTTAATTGCGCCCCACCAGCGGATAGCAAAAAAAACTATGGGGACGTCGATGAAGGCGATAATTCCGAAAACCGCGGCTAATAGGTGCTTTTTCTCCCCTTCCATCCCGGAAGAACGAATGAGAAGGTAAGCAAGGTACAGAAACCAGAGAATAAGCGTGGTAGTTAAACGCGGTTCCCAGTTCCACCAGATGCCCCAGGCCTTACGCGCCCAGATGGGACCAGTTATTAGGACCAAGGTAGTGAACAGCACCCCAATTTCCGCCGATATAGCTGCCACCGTATCCCAGCGCCGGTCCCTAGTCTTCAAATAAATAATACTGCTCACGAAGACGATGAAAAAAGCAAAAAAAGCGTTCCAGGCCGAAGCTACATGGAAATAAAAAATCTTCTGAACTTCTCGCATAACTTTCTCCAGGGGAGCATAAAGAAAGACGAAGTATAGAGCAGCAAGAAGCATCACAAAGGTTACCCAACCTAAAACCCGGTGGTACCTACCGGTATCCAAGCCCCGGTACTCCATGGCTACACCTCCAAAACATAATCAAACAGTATAAACGGCACAGCCAAAAATACGATGTCATAGACCGCCAGCAGCTTAATCCAGCGACCTATTTCACTCCATTCCTTCCCCGTCAGCGCGCCGGCGGTGCTTTGAACAGCGGCGATTATCACGGGAACGATTATAGGGAAAAGAATGATAGGCAGTAAAATTTCACTGGCCCGGGTGTTGGCCGAAAGCGCCGCTAGAAAGGTTCCCACGGCCACAAAACCTAAGGTCCCTAAAAACATTATTGGGATCAGCAGCCAGGGATTCCCTTGAGGTTTATAGTCAAAAAGTACAAAAAACAAAGGTAGCGAAATGACTTCTATTATAACCATTAATATGAAATTGGTAATCACTTTACCAAAGTAGATTACTGTTCGGTCTACCGGTGCCAGCATTAATCCCATCAGGCAGTCATTATATTTTTCGGTAGTGAAGGAGCGATTAAGACCTAGTACTCCCGCAAAACTAAAACCTACCCAGATGATGCCTGGAAACACCTCCCGGGTAGTTGCCTGAGCAGGGTTGAAGGCGAAGGCAAAAATTACAATTACCAGGAAGGAAAATATAAGCATGGAACTGAGCATTTCTTTAGTACGAAATTCGTTAGTGAGATCCTTCCAAACCAGGTTTCCGACCTGAACTACAAATTTCATCCAGCTCCCTCCACATACTCAAGATACAATTGCTTGAACTGTTCGGCAGTCAGTTGCTGCGTTTCACCCTGATATACGATTTTCCCCTTCACCAAAATAACAACCCGGTTGCTCAGCTTGAGTGCTTCTTCAAAATTGTGGGTAATAAGGAATATAGTGCGATCCTCATTAGCCAGACGCGCCAGCACGCGATTTAAAATACCAATAGCGTGCTGGTCCAGGCCGGTGTAAGGTTCATCCAGAAACAAAATAGAAGGATTATGAATTATAGCCCGGGCAATGGAAAGCCTCTGCTGCATACCCCTGGAAAACGTTCTCACCGGGTCGGCCAAGCAATATTCCAGGCCAACTTCTTCAATAACTTCTTGAATCCTTTCTTTCAGGTTTGTAACTCCGTACATCTTCCCGTAAAAAAGTAGATTTTCATAAGCCGTTAGGTTGTCATAAAGAAAAGTGTGATGAGAAATAACACCGATCTGCCGTCGCAATTTAATGGCATTATCTCCTACCTTGTTTCCATTAATCAGCAATTCCCCAGACGTAGGCTGGAGTAAAAGAGACAAAATCTTCAGCAAGGTTGTTTTCCCGGCTCCGTTGGGACCCAAAATGGTGACAAACTCCCCTGAATGAATCTCTAAATTTATATCTTGCAGTATGGTTTTACTGCCAATTTTCTTGGTTAAATTAGATGCGGTAATAATGGGCCCTTCCCTCCTACCCGGCCAGTTTCTTGAGCTTAAGCTTAACATTAACTAATCGCCGTTTATAAGCGTCTCTGAGCTCCTTATAAGTCTCCTCATCTATCTTGCCGTCAGAAAACTGCTCCTCCAGTTCCTTGATCTTTTCCAACAAGGATTTTTGCTTAGCCAGGAGTTTTTGGAACAGCTCTTCTTCCGGATCAACGTTTTCTAATTCTGCCTTTTGCGTTCTCCAGCGGTAAATACCGTAAGCGGCAAATCCAGTGGGTAACAAAATAACTATAACCAGGAACAAGTGAGGATTCATCCCTCTAAAGGGCGATTCTCGCCAAAAGCGAATATGGGCCGGACTGTGAAATTTCATCGAAGATGACGAGGGGATAACGCTCCCGCCTCCACCACCGGTAGGCACTCCTACCGTAACCCGCAGGTCTATCGCTTCTCCTGGCACCAAATTCTCCGCCACGTAGAAACGGTAGTCTTGATCCCCCAGGGACGTGATTCCCGCATCTACTATCTTATCTCCAGTGACTTCTACTCCCTCTGGGGCTGTAACAATATAAAACACGTTAGTAGGATAATCAAAACTTTTCTTCAGAACATAATGGGGAGTTGTGGAAGTGAGTAAATATTTAATTCCTAAGGTTGCCTGGCCGGGAGCGAAATCTCTGGTAACCGTAAGTTGGTTATCTGTTACTTCTGTTGCGTCCCGGTCTATTCCCTCCACATACTGCAACTCACTGTAACCTTCCGGTAAATCGAATTTTACCGTTCGACCTTCAATAGTATCCTGCCCGGGATTAGTAAAGACAACCCGCTCTCCTACCTGCAGCTTACCCTCCTCTACCGGGATCAAGTACAGGTGGTCGACTTCTATGTACAAAGAACTCTCAGATGATGTCTGTTTCTCAAAATCGGTTTTAGTTTCCTCGGCCAAAACTGCCACCCCTGTTGAAAGAACAAACGCCAAAATGAGGCATAATACAACTAACGTTTTTACCTTCTTGATCGAGAACAACATTCATTCACCTCATTCTTTCATAAGCTCTTACTCCTTCTTGCCTTCTCCCTCTCTATACCGCAACAACTGGACTTCTCTTTCTATTTCCAGTTCAATCTCCTTCTCAATCTGAGCCTCCAGTTCATCACTTTCTAATTCCTGATCTAGAAGGGACATTTCTTCCTCCTCCTGTGCCTTCAAAATATTTATAGCCTGTCTTTTATACATATTTTTAAGAAATTGATAATCTTCTTCGGAAAGTTTTTTCATCTGGTAATCAAATTCTATTTCCCCTAAAGTAGTGAAGACAGATTCCTTCTGCTTTTCCAAAGAATCTTCCTCATCGCTATAACGAACTTTTCTGTAAGACGGCTCTTCCTTTTTGATCAAAGGATATCCAATCAGAAACACGGGCACACCCACTATTATGAGCCCCAAAAGAATTTCCACCAGTATCCCTCCCCGGTCTCTTATAACAGCTTAACCGAATTAGTAATACTTCTTCATTTCTTCATTCAAAATTTCCTCATACTCTGCCGCCTCAATTTCATCCAGTTCTTCCTCTGCCTGGCGGTTCTGTTCCCGGTAGAATACCCACTTGTCCAGGGCCAGGTATATTACCAGCCCACCGCCTAGAATAGCTAGAAAAGGCGTCACCCATGCCGTAATGTTAAACGGCACGTTGGGCGGAGGAGCGGCCATAACTTCTTCACCATAAATACTTATCATATATCCGTAAATTTCCTCTTCGCTCATTCCTTCCGCCAGTTTCTGCCTGATTTCCTCACGCATTTGCTGGGCAGTATAATTATCACAGGCCTTCAGGTACATTCCGCACCCGTCGGTGCACATCAGGTTGGCTTCAATCTTTTTGAAAAGCTCTTCATCAACGACGCCGGCCGCCCACCCCTGAGTTGTAAGGGGGATTAATAGGAAAATTGTTACCCATAATACCAAAATCCGCCGGTTAACCCTTAACCGCATAGCGTCCAACTCCTCTTGAATACTTGGGTCCAAGTTCGCTCCCTCTTCCGGGCCAGACCGCAAAAATGGTTCCTAAAATCAACACATAACCTCCAATCCATATCCAACTGACCAGCGGGTTGACATGAACTTCAAAAGTCGCTTCCTTACCCCCTTGGTCCCAACTGGCCAGCACCACATACAAATCTTCGGTCAAACTGCCCATTATCGCCACTTCGGTAGAGGGTTGATCCCACGTCTTATAAAATATTTTTTCCGGTGCTATAGTACCTACGTACTTTCCATCTTTGGTTACCGGCATTTCAGCATAAACTACGGCGTTTTCCCCTTCATAACGCTGCCTGAGACCCTGGTAAGTCATAGTGTACTTGCCCAGGGTAATCTGTTCGCCGGGAGTAACCGTTTGGGTGGTTTCCAGTTTGTAAGCATGAGAGGCAATAATGCCAAAGGCTATAATCACAATGCCCAAATGGACTATATAGCCGCCGTAACGGCGACGGTTTCGTACAGAAAGCCGCCACAGAGCAGTGAGATAATTCTCTCCGGTCATCCGGTGACGCACCTTAACTCCGCGGTAAAATTCCAAAAAGATCGTGGCTAGTACAAAGAAGCTTACGCTGAAACCTATGATGGGGTAGATTCTCTTCACCGGCAGCAAAAAGTACAGGACTACTCCAAAGATTATACTCACAAGTACAGGATAAAGAAAATTATCTTTCAGATTTTTCAACGAAGATTTCTGCCAGGCAATCAGGGGACAGACACCCATAACAAAAAGCATGGCTAAAAGGATGGGAGCGTTCACTTGATTGAAAAATGGAACACTGACGGTTACTTTTACTCCCCTCACGGCTTCGGAAATTATGGGGAAAACGGTGCCCCAGAATACGGCAAAGGCAGATCCGACCAGAAGAAGATTGTTCAGCAGGAAGCTGCTCTCCCTGGAAATATAGGATTCGAATTCATTACCTTCCTTCAACAGGTTAATCCGGTCTACCAGCAGGTAGAGGGAAACAACCAAAATGATGCCAAGGAAGGCGAGAAACCAGGTTCCCAAAGAAGAGTTGGCAAATGAGTGAACCGAAACAAACACCCCGCTCCTAACCATAAAGGTACCGAAAATGGTCAGGGCAAAGGTAACAATAATTAAAGCCATATTCCAAATTTTCAACATGTCCTTCCGTTCCTGGATCATCACCGAATGGAGGAAAGCGGTTCCGGTCAGCCAGGGGATAAACGAGGCATTTTCTACCGGGTCCCAGCCCCAGTAGCCGCCCCAACCCAGTTCTACGTAAGCCCATTGACCACCGTACAGGTTGCCCAGACTTAAAAACATCCAGGCAATAACCGTCCAGCGACGCGTTATTTTGATCCAGGTATCATCGACTTTCCTGGTAATTAGGGCTGCCATGGCAAAGGCATACGGAACGGCAAAACCGACGTAACCGAGATACAAGGTTACCGGGTGGAATACCATCCCCGGATTTTGCAACATGGGGTTTAACCCGGATCCTTCGGGTGGAACACCCGGCCACTTTTCAAACGGGTTGGTAACAAAAGCCAGCAACAAGAGAAAAAATAGGTTGTTGATCAGCAGCACGGTAGTAGCATATGGGGTCGTCTCAAGTTCCTGATTTTTCTTGGAATAAGCCACGATGGCCGTATAAATGGCCAGCACCCATGCCCAGAGAAGCATTGACCCGGCATTACCTGCCCAAAAGGCAGCAAATTTATAAAAAACCGGCAAATTTTTACTGGTATAATGGTATACGTACTTAATTTGAAAATTACTAGTTATTAACAAATAAATGAGAATCAGGGAGGCCACGGTGGTCAGAAAAGCTACCGCCATCACGCCCCCTTTGGCACTGTTCATGAGCCGTTCGTTTTGCGTTTTAATACTTATAATATATCCGGCCACGGCGTAAATACTGACTCCAATGGCAAGGATAAGTGATAAATAACCCAGTTCGGCCATTGCCATACCTCCTCAAACTTTATGAACCTTGCCAACCAGCCTACTCTTCCTCTAACTCCGCAAGCAGCTGTTGGTATGTTTCCTCACTGATTTTCCCGTCCAGCAACATCTGTCTTAATTTCCTTTTCTGCTTCTTAAGGTCTTCCTTATCTTGCGAGCCTCCGGCTTTTTTACCCGTTGGTCCACTTTTGCCGCGTTTCTTAGATTTAGACCGCGAGCTTTGGGCAGCCGTTCCCGCCCGGTTGGCATTGATCGCATAAACCAGAAAAGCAGCCAAAACAATCAAAAAAGCAGCAAGAAGTACAATTACCGTAGTGTTGACCGGAGTAACGGAAGCCGTGTCAGCCTGTCCACCGCTATTAGTGTTAGTATTGGTTGTTACCGAGGGCTTGTTTGTTTCCCGGGTATAACTGACCTTGAAAGTCAGTTGATCTTCGGGAGTTAAATTGGTGAAAGAATAATAATAATTTGTAAACTGAACGCCGGACTGAACATCATTCTGGGAAGCCTGGGGTTCGGGCTCTAATTTAAAGTTGCTGGAATCCGCCGGCTGGCGAATTTCTACACTTAGATTCTCGATGGGAAATGCGGGCCGGAAAATATGCTCAAAAGATTTTTCAGGTCCCTGCCCTTTTAAATAATCAATATAATATTCGAACATAACCGGAAATTCTTCACCCGGCTGGATAGTGCGAGAAGGCTTCCAAATGACTTTGGTATAATCGCCCATATCCTTGGTAATGTACCGCTGGCAGAGCATGCCTTTCTCCGTTTCACATACCATGTTAATCTGGGCACCTTTAGGAATGTTATACTCCAGTTCACCGGAAAAAGGTTGGCCCGTGTTATTTACAAAAGTACCCGTGTAAATGACCAAAACTTGCGGTTTGTCATATTCCGGCCAGATAGAATAATATAGCTGCTTCATAGTCAGGGTCTTCTCTTCAGCTACTGCCGGAGTCAGAAAGTAACTTACCATTACAACTGAAATTAAGATGGAAATTATGGTCCTTTTAATCCGACTTTTTACCATGCTCTTCCTCCTTAAACTGAAAGTTTTCTAGCAGCTTCCTGTTTTTCTCTCAATTTTTTGTAACGTTTTTCACATAGGTTTTCGTAAAAATAAGGGTCGAACACCCCACCCGTTTACAAATGTATAAACCTTTATCTATCATATTTTAGATTTCAAAAATACAAGCCCTCTATCAATTCCATAAACTTATTCTCTTTTCTCGAGCAAAATTCCTGCCCTGATGGTAATTTTTTATCAGCCATAATTAGCTAGAAAATTATACTTTTGGTTAGGTTTCAGGGGGTAAGAAAGCTCGAAACCGTCAGACCAGATTTGATCCTCGATAACGTCCTGGGCACGGTAAGAATACCTCCTGGCGGAAGAAATGCTCGACATATAATATAGCAAAGGAGTGCCAAAAGACCTTTAGTTTTTCGGTAGTTCTCCTGGCACTCCCACAGTTAACACTGGCTCTTGTTCTTATTTAACTTCATATCCGGCATCCTCGATGGCCTTTTTCATAGCGTCTAAATTTACTTTCCCCGGAGTGTAAGTAACGGTTACCTTTTTACTTTGCAAATCCACCTCTGCCTTCTGCACTCCGTCCAGGGCTTTAAGAGCGTTCTCCACCGCATTTTTGCAATGGCCGCAGGACATTCCTTCCACCTTTAGTACAGTGGTTTCTACAGCCGGTCCACAGCAATGGGGCATCTGGAATCACCTCCTGTAGTTAGATTTTATTCGTAATAATTAAGCTAGCAATTAAAGCTGTTACCTGCCGGGGGTATCTGGCAGGTTTGCTGCTATTATAAGTAACAATTCCTGCTTTGTCAATAGGAAAAATAAACTTTAGTGGGACGGCTTAAACCGCCAGCGGCGCAGTCGCAGAGCATTGGTAACGACCGACACAGAACTGAAAGCCATAGCGGCACCGGCCAAAACTGGAGACAAAAGTCCCGCCGCGGCAACCGGAATACCGGCCGAGTTATAGGCCAGAGCCCAGAACAGGTTCTGCTTTATGTTGCGCATAGTGGCCTTACTCAATTGTATACTGGCTACAATCCCCCTCAGATCTCCTCGTATAAGGGTAATATCTGCCGCTTCCATAGCTACATCGGTACCAGTTCCGATGGCAAACCCCACATCGGCTGCAGCCAAGGCAGGAGCGTCATTAATCCCGTCTCCCACCATTCCTACCACTTTGCCTTGCTGCCTTAACTCCTGTACTTTATTAGCCTTATCCTCCGGTAAAACTTCGGCCATTACATGCTTAATTCCGACCTGCTTAGCAATAGCTTCCGCTGTACGGCGGTTATCTCCGGTAATCATCCACACCTCGATGCCCATCCGTTGAAGGTCCTTTATGGCCTCTTGAGAATGCTCTTTCACTGTATCAGCCACCGCTATAATTCCGGCCATTTTGCCTTCTACGGCCATCAACATGGCCGTTTTACCCTGATTCTCCAGTTCCTGTACTTTCTCCTCGACCTCAGCTATCTCTACTCCGTGCTGCCGCATCAGCTTGCGGTTACCTAACAATATATGTTTTCCTTCTACCTCTACGGTCACTCCATGTCCGGGTATAGCGTTAAAATTGTTAGGATCGGGTATATCCATCCCTTTCGCCTTGGCCCCCGCGATAATGGCCTGCCCCAAGGGATGTTCCGAATTCTTCTCCGCGATTGCCGCCAGCCGCAGGATTTCTTCTTCATTCATTTCGTTTAGGCCCACCACATCAGTTACCTCCGGCTCCCCTTTGGTAATGGTACCTGTCTTGTCGAGAATAATGGCATTTAATCTGTGGGCTTTTTCCAAATACTCTCCACCCTTAATGAGAATTCCGTTTTCAGCACCCTTACCGGTACCTACCATAATTGAAGTAGGAGTAGCCAATCCTAGAGCGCAGGGACAGGCAATCACCAACACGGCAGTAAAGTTGATGAGAGCTCTCGTAAAGTTCCCAGGGTCGACAATAAAGTACCATATTAGGAAGGTTACTACGGCAATGGCTACCACCGCCGGTACAAAATAAGCAGATATTACATCGGCCATCCGCTGGATAGGAGCTTTGGAACCTTGAGCTTCTTCTACTAACCGGATAATCTGGGCTAGGGCTGTATCCTTACCCACCTTGGTTGCCTTAAATTTAAAAGAACCGTGTTTATTAACCGTAGCGCCAATAACTTCATCGCCCGGTTTCTTATCTACCGGGATGCTTTCTCCCGTAAGCATGGATTCGTCAACACTGGAATGACCTTCTATGATGATGCCGTCCACCGGTATTTTTTCTCCCGGTCGGACTACTACAATATCTCCTACCTCCACTTCATCAACCGGAATGTCTAACTCTTGGCCATTACGGATAACTCGAGCCGTTTTGGCCTGTAACCCCATAAGTTTTCTAATAGCTTCAGATGTCCTGCCCTTGGCAATAGCCTCCAGCAATTTACCCAGGATAATCAAGGTAATGATTATGGCCCCGGTCTCGTAATAGACTTCATGCTGGCCGAACCGATCACCCCAAAAGGTAACTGCCAGACTGTAAAAATACGCCGCCGAAGTACCCATGGCAATTAAAACTGACATGTTGGCACTTTTATTCTTCAAAGTTATATAACTATCCTTATAAAATTGCCAACCCGCAATAAATTGCACTGGTGTAGCCAAGACCAGCTGGAAGTAAGGATTGAACAGAATATCAGGCCAGACCCCCCGCATACCTAGTAATTCACCAAACATGTACAGGGCCAGCGGGAAGGAGAAGATAGCTGAAAATATAAAGAATATCTTTTGCCTGCGTATCTCTCTTTCTCTAGCTTCTTTCTCTGCATCACGCCCTGCATCATCATCAATCCGGTGGGCACCATAATTGAGCTGTTCTACCGCATCAATCATATCTTTGACGGAAATCGTTCCGGGGATGAATTCAACCGTAGCCTTTTCGGTGGCCAGGTTAACCCGGGCGGCCTTAACTCCCGGGAGGCCATTAAGTTTTTTCTCAATTTTGGCGGCGCAGGCGGCACAGCTCATCCCCGTAATAGCCAGTTGTACTTTTTCTGCCGGAACTCTATAGCCCAATTGTTCTACCGTCTTAATAAAATCCGACAATCCAACCTTCTCTGGGTTATATTGGACGCTAGCCTTTTCAACCGCAAAGTTAACGTTAGCCTGCTCTACCCCTTCCAGTTTAGCTAAACCTTTTTGGATGCGGCTGGCACAAGCGGCGCAGGTCATGCCATTAACTTTAAAACTAGCCGTGGCAAGATTTTTCTCCTGAACTCGAGTTTCCACTTCTTCTCATCCTCCTTATTATACCTTACGGGGGTATGCTATATTCATTTTAAGAGAAAATTCCCGGTTTGTCAATAGGAATTATCAGTTTAAAGTGAATGCCATTTAAAAAAATAAGGGAAGCTCCTAACAGAACTTCCCCAACTCCCTTTATCGGCGAGGCTTAAAGGATTCGCAGCAGGTTCCCTCAGAACTGTCAACCGTTCTATCTCCCACGGATCTAACTTGAATGGTGTCTGCATGACATTTCATATTCTGGTTGTGGGCGCATTCTTCCACCGAGCATTGAATACCGGCCACCTATAGACACCTCCTTCCCCGGATAAGCTAATATCTCTTTTTTAGTGTTTCTCCGGGAAAGGAAAATATACGAAGCTAAACAAACATCATTTAAAATCCATTCCGGCAATGTATCTCTCGGCAGCCATGGCGGCTACCGCGCCGTCCCCGACGGCAGTAGAAACCTGGCGTAAAAACTTTTCTCTGACATCACCAGCTGCAAATACTCCCGGTACCGAAGTGGTTAAGAAATCATCTGTAATAATATAACCTTTCTCGTTAAGTTTTACCGTTCCTCTAAGAAAATCGGTATTGGGAACGGTACCGATAAATACAAATACACCGTCTACCTTCTCCTCCTGTATGGTACCGTCCTGAATATTTTTCAGCCGGATGCCGCTAACAGCTTGTTCGCCCAAAATTTCCTCTACTACAGAATTCCACCTGAAACTTATCTTTTCATTGTTAAAGGCTCTTTGCTGCAGTATTTTGGTGGCTCTCAACTGATCTCTCCTATGTATCACCACCACTTCAGAAACAAACTTGGTAAGAAATAGGGCTTCCTCAATAGCAGAATCGCCTCCGCCAACAACGGCTACCTTTTTGTCCCGGAAGAAGGCTCCATCGCAAGTAGCGCAATAAGATACACCTCTCCCACGGAACTCCTCTTCTCCCGGCACGTTCAGGACGCGCGCCCGGGCACCGGTGGCTACAATTACTGCCTTGGCCTCATATTGCTCGCCGCCAGCAAAAACTTTCTTCGCACCGGAAAAATCCACTCCTGTTACCTCAGCCGTTTTAATCTCCAATCCAAATTTCTGGGCTTGTGCCTGAAATTTAAACATCAATTCCGGCCCCGAAATCCCTTCCGGAAATCCTGGAAAATTTTCTATAACGTCCGTTAATGCCGCCTGCCCCCCGGGCATCGCCTTCTCCAAAAGCAGGGTTTTCAATCCTCCTCGCGCACCGTATAATCCGGCCGTCAATCCGGCAGGCCCTCCCCCTATAATAATTAAATCATATTTCATTGCTTGTTTCTCCACCTCCTGTGTTCTTTCATGATACATTTGTCCATCACTACTTCCAACCCGTTTTCCCGAGCTTTACGAGCTGCTTCCTCATTTACGACACCTTCTTGCATCCAGACCATTTTGGCACCCCGGGTGATAGCTTCCTCCACAATAGGGCCGACTGCCTCTGGCTTGCGAAAAATATCAACAATATCTACTTCTATGTCTGCCGGAATATCCAGCAGGCTGGAATAACTTTTCTCTCCCAACACTTGATCAACGGTGGGATTAACTGGAATCACCCTAAAACCTTCCTCCTGCAGGTATTTGGCCACCTGGTAGCTCGGCCGGTCTTCTTTCGCCGACAGTCCTACTACCGCTATCGTCTTGAAACGATTGAAATCCATTTAACTACCCTCCCAGACTACCCCATAGGGGTATTTTTTATGTAATTTATTATAATTTATCAGGCCCAGCGAATCAAGAAGAAAATATCTTTGAAAAATGGAATGACTTCATCCTGTAAAAAAAATAACCTTGCGGTCTGTCCACAAGGCTTTCTTACTTTAACGTAGATACTTCAAGGGATTACGGGGGTTACCATTAACCAATACCTCAAAATGCAGATGAGAGCCCGTACTGCGTCCTGTACTACCCACCGTACCTATTACCTCACCTCTAGAAACTTCCTGCCCGCGCTTAACCTTTATAGAGTTTAGGTGAGTGTAGCGAGTAACCAGCCCATCCCCATGGTCAATAGCAACCGTACGCCCATAATTTCCCAACCACCCAGTAAAAATGACTTTCCCTTTTTCGGCGGCAAGAACTGGATCCCCGGTTTTCCCATCGATATCCAAACCCGTATGGAATTCCCGACCTCGATATCCGTAGTAGGAAGTGATTATCCCTCGCAGAGGCCAGGCTAAACGGCCGGAGCCACCTGCTCCCCGGGAAGCCACCATCATTCTGGTACCTCGGGCTACTATTTGGGTTACTGGTTGCTTCAGTACTTTTTCTTGCAGGACTTCTCTCTCCACCTCTACTCCATTTCTCTCTAACACCCGGTAAACTACTTCTTTTTCTCCTTTAATCCCCTTCTGGCGAACAACTTCCTGCCCTCTCCACAGGTCGTCGGAATTCTCAACCTTAACTCGGTAAGGAATACTCTCCCGCTTCGAGTAGGTGTAACTCACCAAAACATGCACTGGAGGATCTGCCTTGACCAATTTTATTTCCTGGCCGATCGATAAAAGATCGCTATTTAGCTCGGGATTCGCTTCTTTCAACTCTTCCACGTCCAAATTATGAGCCGCAGCAATAGACCATAAAGAATCTCCTTGCTTAACCACATGCGTTTCTATCTTTTTACTTCCATTTTTCAACCATTGAAAAGCGTCCTCTTCCGACATAACCTCTGTATAAGGGACTATCTGGGAAACAAATCCGATTTTTTCTTGTAATACCAGTTTTTCCATTTGAACCTCTTCTGGCGGAAGATATGAATCTTTTAGCCGCTGCAGCAACTTACGGGCAGTATCTTCATCTTTAACAAACAATTTCAAGTCTCCGTCAATTTCAATACCTGTAGCCGGCGTAACGAAATTTAAATTATCGCGGAAAATCACCGCTAACTGTTCGGCAGACAAAAACTGGACCTTGTCCGATTTAACCTCCTCAAAAGAAATTTGGTTACTGTATTGTAAAGGCAAGCCCACACGCCTGCTGGTATCCTCGCGAACAATTTCCAAAACCTCTTCTGCCTTGCTTGTATCCGCAACAATACCGAACTCTCGTCCATCAATTATTACTGCATACCCCCGCGGAGCCTGTCCGCCATCTATAATAAACCAAACCAGGGCCACTGAAAGTACCAAGGCCAAGCAAAAACCGAGCGCCTTCCACCGGCTCTTGGAACGAGAAAGCACATGTTGTTTTAGGGTTTTTATTTCTTCCTTGCTGAAAACGTGCATCTGTGCCTCCTCAGCCTCATTAATTTGCTACATTTTATTTCAAAATTAATTTGAAGTTATCTGTTAAATATTGGGCAACAAAAGAACAATAAGAATATTCCCCATAAAACTAACTTTTTCCTTCAAAAATCTAATAAATTTTTCTTATCTCGCAGCCACAGTCATAATAGGGAACTCCCAAACCCATGTCCGGTACCGCCTCGGGGGTTAGGAAATTCACTCCTCCCCCCTCTTTTATCCACCAACCCTGCTCTATTTTCACCGTATCTTGTCTTACAGCAGAGCTGATTTTGGCCAGAGCCCTGATTTGCCCATGCCTGGATTCAACAATTACTTCTTCCCCATGACGGATATAGCGCTGCCGCGCCGTTTCCGGATGAATTTCTACTGACGGCAGGCTCTCTGCTTCCTCCATGCTCTGCAAGTTAAGAAACTGGGAATGCATCCTGCCGGCGGGATGGGGCGTTATCAACTGCAACGGATATTCTGAAGTTGCTCCCTGGACGTCTGCCACATTTTCCTTCGGTTCCCGGTAGACCGGCAGGGGCGGCAATCCATCTTTCGCAGCCCGCTCAGAATACAGTTCAAACTTGCCACTGGGTGTAAGAAACTTCTTGTCTTCCCAGGCCACATCCCGTACCAGGGGATTCCGTACCGGTTCTTTCTTCAACCTTTCCAGGGTTACGCCATATTCTACAGCTTTCTCTAAAGCCTCCCTAAGCCACTCCGCTTTGCTGCGGTTGAAAAATTTCTGCAACCCCATATATTCGGCCAGTTCCATGAATATATCGGGATCGGATTTAGCTTCACCCAAAGGTTTTACCAGCTGCGGCGCATAAGCCAGGTGATAGTTCATGCTGTTGTATATGATATCTTCTTCTTCAAATACAGTTGTACACGGAAGTACCAAATCAGCCAAATCAGCGGTGTCATTTAGGAAAAAGTCAATTACCACGACAAACTCGGTGCGCTTAAAAGCTTCAACAACTTTGGCCGTATTAGGCAATTGAGTTACAGGATTGGAACGGGTAACAAAAATACACTTGATAGGAGGATCGTCAGTTGATAAAACGGAAGAACCCCAGGTAGGAAAAGGAACGGTTCTAGTCTTCCGAGCTAATTCCCGCCCGTCTATGGGCTTGAGAAGATCCTGTTTTGCCTTGAGAAAAGCATAGTTGACTCCACCCCCGGGTACTCCAATATTACCGGTGATGGCCGCCAGAGAATTGATAGCCCGAACCGTTTGTCCCCCGTTGGTATAACGCTGCATACCGTATCCCAAAATGATACAGGAAGGTTTACGAATTGCGTATTCGCGAGCTAATTCAACAATAGTTTCTTCCGACACACCGGTAATTTTCGCTACTTTTTCCGGTGGAAAATTTTTAACCATTCGAGCATATTCGGCAAATCCCTCCACATGGTTACGAACAAACTCCCAATCCAGCCATCTCTCTCTAAGAATACAATGAGCCATTCCGAGAGCCAAAGCCCCGTCGGTACCGGGACGCAGAGACACGTAACGGTCGGCCAGCTCGCTAGTTGGAACCCGAATAGGGTTAATTACCGTTATCTGCGCCCCGTTTTTTTGGGCTTCTTTAAGATAAGGAACCAGGTGAGGGTTGGTAGTAAACGGATCTCTGCCCCACAGGATAATAGTCTTGGCCCGGGTATGATCTTCCCAGGTATGAGCCATACAGGCACCAAAATCATACTCAGTTGCCGCCAAGCCGCTTCCCCAGCAAGGACTACCGGCGGGAACAGTGGCCCCTCCCAAGGCATTGAAAAACCTCCGGTCTAGGGTTTTCAAAATACCATTGGAACCGGAACCAGAGTGGTGTAAAATGGCCTGGCTACCGTATTTCTCTATAATGGAAGTTAGCTTGTCCGCTATAATCTCATACGCTTGCTCCCAACTAATTTTCTGCCACCGGCCGTCAACGGATCTCAACGGGTGAAGAAGCCGGTCAGGGCTATAGAGGCGGTCTATCTGCTTCCTGGCTTTAGAACAAACAAAACCTTTAGTGGGGGAAAAATCCGGATCCCCGGCGATCTTCACCACTTTTCCGTCTTCTACATGAACCTGCCATATACAATTGTCAAAACAATCCAGCGGACATACCGATCTGTAAACGGGCAAAATACTCACTCCTCCCTGTGTTTTTCTAGCGTACGGCAATGCTCAGATAGTAAAGACCTACTCCCATTAAAATTAAACCGCTGGCGGTGGTAAGATAATGAGACCACTGGCGCATTTTAGCTAATTGCTTCAATGCCCCGGTGAAAGTCCCGACTACTATTAACAACATTCCCTGTCCGAGGCCATAGGTGAAAAGGAGACTGGCTCCGTACCATAGCTGTCCTTTGGTGGCCACGTAGGTTAAAACTACCGCCAGGACAGGTGTCGAACACGCTGTAGCCACCAGACCGAAAAAGAAACCGGTCAAAAAAGCCCCTAAAATACCGTGAACTTTGGGCGGGACTACGGGAAGACTGGGAAATCTAAGATTGATAATTCCCAGAAGCTGTAACCCCATCAAGAAAGAGACACCTGCCATCCCGTAGAACCAACCTCGTCCGATCTGCCCAAAAATAGAACCTATGGCAGAAGCTATAACTCCCAAAACAGCAAAGGTGAGAGCTAATCCCGTACTAAAGGCAACCGAATAGGAAAAACCCCTGAGTTTCGACGGTTGACCATATCCACCTATATAAGCGACCAGAACCGGTATCATTCCCAGCACACAGGGACTAAAGCTGGTAAGTATGCCCCCTAGGTAAATCAAAAAATAAGTCCATAGGGAAATATTTTCAATTTGTTGCGGAATTAGTTCAGTAATCAAGTTTTCCAAAAACCAATCACCTCTGGTCTAAGGTTTCAATTAGCCTGTTTCCAACCTTTTAAAGCCAGGTATATCTTCAAGTAAATGGCGCATTCCAATCTTTTCCGCTGCATCTCGCATGCCACGACATAAGGTTTAAAAAGCGACCGGTTAAAGGCATAGTTATTGGCATGGCATCCTCCGCTGCAGTAAAACCGGGCCCAACATCGGCGACATTCATCCTTGTTGTATATGTGAGCCTGCCGGAATTGTTCCTGAAGCCGCCGGTTTTCAATGCCCTGCCAGACAGTACCTAACCGGAATTGATCTCTGCCCACAAACTGGTGGCAAGGATAAATTTCGCCCGAAGGAGTAACCGCCAGATACTCATAGCCGGCGCCACAGCCGGTCAATCTTTTGGGCAGGCAGGGACCCCGCTCTAAATCAATATTAAAATGAAAAAAGTTAAAAGGCTTCCCTGCCGCGTATCTTTCCACCAGCCCCCTGGTGAGCGTCTCATACTCTCTTTTTATCCGGGGAAGGTCTTCCTCCTGAAAAGCAAAATCCGCTTCCGGTTCCGCCACCACCGGTTCCACCGAAATATTTTTGATTCCCAGGTCGGCCAGGTGAAATATATCTTCCGTAAAATCCAAATTATATCGCGTGAACGTCCCTCGCACGTAATAGTTCTCGTTATTCCGGGAGGCTACAACCCGTAATATATTAGGCATAACGTGATCGTAGCTTCCCCGGCCGTCGGCAAATGGTCGCATGGCGTCGTTGACAGCAGGTCTTCCGTCTACACTCATTACCAGTTGTATATTTTCTCTATTGAGGAAATTTTCCGTCTTCCGGTCCAGCAACACACCGTTGGTAGTTAACGTAAATCTAATTTCTTTCCCCATTCGTCCGGCCTTATCCCGCCCATAAGCAACCAGTTTTTCAACTACAGGCAAATTAAGCAAGGGCTCTCCACCGAAAAAATCTACTTCGCAGGTCTTTCTGGACCCTGAACGTTCCAGCAGGAAATCCAGAGCCGCTTGACCTGTCTCCAGGGGCATCAATTCCCTTCCTCCGCCAAACGGCCCCGTAGAAGCGAAACAGTAACGGCACCTTAAGTTACAATCGTGAGCCACATGCAGGCATAAGGACTTAAGCCCCAAGTCGGGTGGCCGGTAATCGAGATGAGGATCACGGGTGAACAATAATCCTTCTTCTTTAAGACATCTAAGTTCGTTTAGAACCTCCCTTACCTGAGCCCAAGAATAACGATCCAGTAACTGGGGCAAGCTTTTTTCCCCCGCTGCTTCTCGTTCTAATGCCTTCAATACGTCCCATGTAATCCGATCTATTATATGAACCGAACCGCTAGGAACGTCGAGTAGAATTTTAATCCCGTCAAATTCAAAGTAGTGTAGATCAGCTTGCCAGTTAACTCGCTCCAATTCCTCAGGGACGCTAATGTAAAAATCCATATCCGTTCCCCCCAGCTTGTTCAGATAAAAAAATTTGACCCAGCCGAAAGGTTGGGCCACTAGTTGACCGGAACTCGCAAGGCAGGTTACTTTTCGCAAACCTGATTGCCAACTGTACAGGAGGTTTTGCATGCCGACTGGCAGGAGACTTGACAGGAACCACAGCCTCCAGTTTTTATAGTTTTCGCCAAGTTTGGCTTGAAAACAGTCTTGATATGTACAACTTTTTTCTCCATTAATCCATCCTCCTCCCACCATTATCGCCGTTCAACATTATACCATACTGCCACCCTCTCAACAATTCTGTTCGACAAAATACAGGAAGTTTTTAAGGCAGAGAGAATAGTTTTTATATATGATAAGCGGAAAGGGGACTTGCCCTGTGAAATTTCAAAGAACCTATTTATCTCTTCTAGTTTTAATAACCGGCCTACTATTGTCCGGATGCTCTCTCTCCAGCCAGGAAAACTCCCTACTGGAAAGCCTAAAGAATATATTACCAAATTTATCTAAATCGCCCGTATCCGAGACTTCAGCAGCCCAACCGCCGGCAAATAAAACAGCGGTTTTGGTATCGGAAAGAGGCTCCCCTAAACAACCGCCACAGCTAGTCAGGGATTTTATCCAGTACTGGACAGAAGACAATTATTCCGCCATGTTTGCCATGATTAGTTCCCCCCCAGCGAACGATATTAAACAAAAAGTTGATTTCCAAGAGAAATGGCATCAAGAAAAAATGCAACTGCTGAAACAGGCCGAAGCATACGGGATATCGGAACCTTTTAATGCTCCGAAAATTTTTTCACGCAGGATCGACAACGTCACAGCAGTTGAAGTCAGTCTCAAGGATTTAGCAGTATTGACTTTTCAGTTCAACCGCGATAAATACCGGTGGAAAATCGTTAAAATTGATATAGCGGAAGGACCGGTTGCCGAACGCCACCGGATCAACGAAAAATTTTACCGGCAGCTTAAACCTCTCTTCGACCGTTATTATTACCTGGTCGACTGGTCAGACTGGCTCCGAGAGGCCGAAGAGCCGGAAGCTCTCCAAAAATATTGGCAGGATATTCTTGGGGTTCAGAAACAGTTACAAGAAATCTCCCCGCCGCAAGAAGCAACCGAGTTATACAAGGCTTTCCAAGAGGCACTAAGTAAGTTAGAGGAAGCCACCCGGGCACAGATAAAGTTCGTCTCCCTTAAAAACGATCTTGCCGACAAACTAAAAGAAACCGTTCAAACTATGGAAGATATAAACCTGCTCGAAGAACGTTTAGAAGAACAACTGGAACAATCGAATGAAAGCTACATGATTGGAACGATGAGACAGACTCTGGAAAACTTGAAGGAGGAGATCCGAACCGAGTTGGAAAACCTGCAGGACAAAAGTTACCAGCTCGGGGAAGCCGACCGGGAACAACTTTTGCTTCAATTCGAAGAGTTGCACCGCCAATTTCTTTCGGAAAAAGCTGTCTATGAAGAATTTGTCGGTCGGACGGCAGGGCTATAACTCCGGAATCCCTGGGCCCTGCTTAACGGCAACTTTTGTCTTCCATCTGCCGGTGGCATAATATCCCCAGTGAAGAAGCAGTCCCACTACCGGACTAACAGCCATAGCCAGCCATACCCCTCTAACACCCAAAGCAGGCAGACGGGACAATAAGGCTGCCCCGGGGACGCGAATCCCCCATAAAGCAATTAAGCTGAAAATTAGAGAAGGCAAAGTATCTCCGGCACCCCGGATAACTCCCTGTAAAGCAAAAGTTACGGCAAAAGCCACATAAGAAGGGCCGATTACTTTCAAATATAAGGCACCTGCCTGCAGCACTTCTTCTTCTTTAGTAAAGAGGGCCAGCAGCGTCCTGGGTGAAAAAACGGCGACTAAAGCAACCAGAAAAGTAATTCCGCCGGATAACAAAATGCCCCAGCGGACTATTTCTCTTACCCGCTCATGTTTCCCCGCCCCTAGATTTTGTCCCACCATAGCCGATATGGCCAGCGATATAGACATGGACGGCATAAAAGCGAACTGGTCCAGCCGGGAAGCAGCTCCATAGGCGGCAACTATAATTTCACCGAAGGAATTGATAATGGCATTGAGTGCCAGAATCCCAAGAGAAACTATCGTATGCTGAACTCCAGCCGGCAAGCCTATTTTTAGTATTTTTTTAATAAGATCCCATTGTAGTTTAAAGCATTCAAAAGAAAAACTTAGCAAGCCTAAATTTTTAAGATAACGGAGGCTCATTAGTGCAGCCGTAGCTTGGGCTATGTCAGTAGCCAGGGCCGCCCCCGCTACTCCCAGGCGCGGGAAAATACCGAGACCAAAAATAAAAAGCGGGTCCAATACAATATTAATCAAAGTAGCGTACAGTAAAAAAATTAAAGGCGTCCGAGAATCCCCCAACCCCCGCAGGACGGCGCTAATAGCATTGTACAAAAACATGAAAACCAAGCCAGCAAGAAAAACTTTTAAGTAGCTGGATGTCATGACAAATATTTCCACAGGAGTATTAATGATACGCAGAAGATAACCATGAAAAAGTATCCCCAACACCGAAACCGCAAGTCCGGCGGTAACTAGTATGAGCAAAACGTTGCTTACCACTTTTTGTACCATGTCAGGTTGCCGGGCCCCTTTATATTGGGATACCAGCACGGTAGCCGCCACCCCGATGCCGGTTATCAAAGAAACCAGGGTGAAAATAACCGGAAAACTGACGGAAACAGCTCCTAAAGCCTCAGCCCCCACAAATCTGCCTACCCAAATGCTGTCTACCGTATTATATAAAGCTTGCAAAAGGTTGCCGAGTAGCATAGGGACCGAAAACCAAATTAGTTGTCGGCCTATACTTCCTTCCGTAAAGTTGGCAGCTCTTGATCGTTCCAATCTTTCCACCTACTATTTTAGAAAAAATATTTTAGAATTGTAGAAGATGTAATTATTTTATCACAAGTCAAAGGGGAACAGCTTAATATCTAATCCTTTATCTGTTATTTGTCAATATTATTTCTCGTTAATATACGTTTTGTGCTACCGTTTTGGCTTAGCTTTTCTGGTTCTAAAAGGTTCGTGGCCGGCTTATATTTTAATGAAAGCGGGTTTCATCAGCTAGCCACATAAAAATCAACTTCCCAAGTCAATTAATCTTTTGTAATACCGCAAAAACTTTGTTAAAAAGGGAACAAAGCAGGAGTTTATTTCGATTTGTCAAAATAATTAAAAAATATTGAATTATTTTATTAAGAAAGGGGAGATAACTTGTCCAGCTATCAGGAGGTCTACCAGAAGTCGGTAGAAAAACCCGAGGAGTTTTGGGCAGAAGCTGCTAGCAAGCTACATTGGTATAAAAAGTGGGAAAAAGTGTTGGATGACTCCAATGCTCCTTTTTACCGCTGGTTTGTCGGGGGCAAAACTAACCTTTGTTATAATGCCGTGGACCGGCACGCCCTGGGCTCGAAGCGAGGACAGGCCGCCATCATCTGGGAAAGTCCCGAAACCGGACAGTCCCGTATCCTGACTTATTACCAGCTTTACAAAGAGGTAAATCGTTTCGCCGGCGTTTTGAAGAACCTGGGAGTAGGTAAAGGAGACCGGGTGCTTATTTACTTACCCATGGTAGTGGAAGCAGCCATCGCCATGCTGGCCTGTGTCAGAATAGGGGCCATTCATTCGGTGGTGTTTGCCGGATTCAGTTATAACGCCCTGGCCGACCGTATCGACGATGCCCAGCCGAAAGTGGTGCTGCTGGCCGACGCCGGCCATAGGAATGGTAAGCCTGTACCCCTGAAAGGTATCGTTGACAAGGCTCTTGAAACCGCTAAACATAAAGTAGACCACTGTATTATCCTCAACCGGGGCATTGCTGAATTTGACACGGTACCGGGTCGCGATTTGGACTGGGAAACCGCATTGGCCGAAAAAGGTGAAAATTATGTGGAACCGGAGGAAATGGATAGTACTGACCCCTCTTACATCTTATATACTTCCGGTACTACCGGCAAGCCCAAGGGCGTTCTAAGAGATACCGGCGGATATATGGTAGCGCTACATAACTCCATGGAGCAAATTTACGATGTCGGCGAGGGAGATGTTTACTTCTCCACCTCAGACATCGGGTGGGTAGTCGGACATTCATATATTATTTATGCTCCACTATTAAAAGGAGTTACCACTATTATCTATGAGGGAACGCCTATTTACCCTGATCCGTCCATTTGGTGGCAGGTAGTGGAAAAGTACGGTGTAACCCATGTCTTCAGTGCTCCTACCGCCATGCGTATATTACGTAAATATCCCGAAGAGCATTTGAAGTCCAGAGATGTAAGTTCTTTAAAATACCTGTTCCTGGCCGGGGAACCACTGGATGATTCCACCTGGAAGTGGGCTTCTGACGCTCTGGGAGTGAAGGTTATTGACCACTACTGGCAGACGGAAACCGGCTGGCCGATACTTTCCAACATGCCGGGAGTAGAAGCACTGCCCATTAAGCCGGGCTCTCCCACCAAGCCGGTGGTAGGGTACAAATTGAAGGTAGTGGACGCCAACGGAGATCCAGTACCTAAAGGACAAAAAGGCTTCCTCGTCGTTGAACCGCCGCTTCCTCCGGGGAACTTAATGACCATATGGGGAGACGACGCTCGCTACAAAAACTCCTATTTCGGCTTTTTCCAGGATAAACTTCTCTATATGACCGGCGACTATGGCATCGAAGACGAAGACGGCTACTTCTGGGTCTTGGGACGAGCCGACGAGGTAATTAACGTGGCTGGTCACCGGTTAGGTACCCGGGAAGTAGAGGAAGTTATATCTTCCCATCCTGCTGTAGCAGAAGGTATGGCTATCGGAGTGAAAGACGAGGTTAAGGGGCAGGCTATCATCTGTCTGGTAGTGCTGAAAGAAGGTCGGGAACCCAGTGAAGAGATCTCTAAAGCCATTATTAATTTAGTCCGCGAAAAAATAGGTCCAGTTGCCACTCCCAAAGAGGTCAAGTTTGTTAAGATGTTACCCAAAACCCGAAGCGGCAAGATCATGCGCCGGGTGATCAAGGCGGTAGCTGAGGGAGAACAAATAGGAGATCTCAGCACCCTGGAAGACGGTGCCAGCATTGAAGAAGTAAAGAAAGCCATCGAAAGCATGAAAGCCCAGCTAGGTTAGCGATTAGATCAAGTTTGACAACCCGGGATCAAGTTCCCGGGTTTAGTTTTTGGCAATATGAATTTTTTGCCCCATTTTTAGCTCCTTTGTGGTGCCGAGACCTCCACCTAGGGTTTCCATCCGTTTTCAAACCAAGCTAATGAATTTTCTTCCTTTCTACCAATTTTATCATGGCACCCGCAATGGCCTCTTGTTCCGTCTCGTCTGCAACTTCCCAGAGATCTCGTAAGAACCTGTTTTCGGAAATATCAGGATTGACATTTTCAGCCAGAAAATCACCCAATTTAGCTGCCGAATTCTTAATTATGTCCTCCGGCATGCCCATAGCTTTTGCCTTACTCAAAGCTTTCCCCAATGTTTCCAACCACTGATCAAAGCTGGTAATTTCCATCATGACCACCTTTCTTATTGGTAATTAACCAAAATCGCTCCTTTTTTTAGGCTTACCCCATTACGTAAAATTTATTCAGAATACTCCTCAATTGGTTTTCTTTTTATCGTGTCCGTGTTGACCATTGCATCAATTCCAAGCCGGGCAAGCAAACGGGCACCAAAAAAGGGTTCTGAGGAACAGAATAATCCTCCGAACCCTTGATTTCACTGGAGCGGAAAACGGGATTCGAACCCGCGACCCTCGGCTTGGGAAGCCGATGCTCTACCACTGAGCTACTTCCGCCCTTTTCCTATATCTTAGTTTGCAGTTAAAATTATATAACAAAAAATTTTCTCTTGCAAGCCTTTACATTATGAATGTAATGGGCAGTTCCGAGTTAAAATTTAACTCAGAACTGCCCTTAAACTGTGGTGACCCGTAGGGGATTCGAACCCCTGTTACCGGCGTGAAAGGCCGGTGTCTTAGACCACTTGACCAACGGGCCAAAAATTGGTGAGCCATCCAGGGCTCGAACCTGGGACACCCTGATTAAAAGTCAGGTGCTCTTCCAGCTGAGCTAATGGCTCATCACTCTCACGGAATTATATAATACAATACTTTTAGCTATCTGTCAACCTATTTAACTAAATATCTTTGTAAAGCACTTTGACTAATAACCCTATTCTGTTGACCCGTATACTAACTCCTATGGTAGACCAGCAACTATTCCTGCCGGGTCTTAAAGACTAAAAGTTGTTCCAGGGTACGGGCAACTTTCTCTTCGGCTTGGGCAATTCGGTGCAAGAAGTAAAGGGAAACTATCAACCACACCGGTATCAATAGCCACATCAAAAGGCCTATTACACCTAACCCGAAACCAAAATTCCAACCGTATCCCATCATGTGCATAAACAGCCTCCTTAGATTAAAATATATCTCCCCTGAGAATAGTTTGACTTCTTCTTGGACCAACCGCAACAATACATATAGGTATTCCGGTCAATTCTTCTACTCGTCGGATGAACTCCTGTGCCTGTTCGGGAAGGTCTTCAAAATAGCGAATTTCGCTGATATCTCCCTCCCATCCTTTCAATTCCTCATAAACGGGCTGGCACTGGGTAAGAATTTCGTGGCTGTGAGGAAATTCCGTTATTAGTTGTCCTTTATATTCATAGCCAATACAAATTTTCACCCGGGGAAGCCCTCCCAGAACATCCAGTTTGGTCAAAGCGATAGCATCCAAACCGTTAATCCTAGCCGCATAACGGAGAATCACCAAATCCAGCCATCCACAACGGCGAGGCCTCCCGGTTGTGGTACCGAATTCCCGTCCTTTCTGGCGAATGTAGTCTCCGACCGAATCTTTAAGCTCGCTGGGGAATGGTCCTTGTCCTACGCGAGTAGTATAGGCCTTGGCCACTCCGATCACCCTGGAAATTTTGGTCGGTCCCACACCTGCCCCTATACATGCTCCTCCGGCGGTTGGATGAGAAGAAGTAACATAGGGATAGGTTCCATGATCTAAATCGAGCAAAGTTCCCTGGGCACCCTCAAATAAAACTTTTTGCCCTTCATCGATAGCTTTGTTTATTAACCAAGAAGTATCGGTAACATACTTGCGGATTCTTTCGGCATATTGCAAATAATCCTGCAAAACTTCTTCTAAAACGAAAGCATCCGCTTCATAAACCCTTTCCAAAAGGAAGTTCTTTTCCGCTAATATTGTTTCCAATTTCTTTTTGAATTCATGCTTATCTAAAAGATCCACTACCCGTATACCTGACCGGGCCGCTTTGTCCATATAAGCGGGTCCGATACCTCTTTTAGTAGTCCCAATTTTATAAGCACCCCGTCTTTGCTCCTCGATTTCGTCCAGCCGCTTATGATAAGGCATAATCAGGTGTGCATTGCGACTAATTCTAAGATTATCGGTACTTATTCCTTGGGACTCCAAATAGTCCAATTCTTTTACTAAAACCGATGGATCAATAACTACTCCGTTGCCAATAACGCACGTTTTATCTTCATAAAGTATACCCGAGGGGATCAAATGCAACTTAAATTCCTGGTCCCCAACCACTACTGTGTGTCCTGCATTGTTTCCCCCTTGATAACGAACGACAACATCTGCCTGCCGGGCCAAAAAATCAGTTATCTTTCCCTTCCCCTCGTCTCCCCACTGGGCACCGATAAGGACTAGGGCAGGCATTACCATCACCTCCATGTAGGTACTCTATCCCGCCTATTTCTCCCGACTTAAAATTCCTCGCGCTGCAATTACCCCGGCAACAGAAGCCTGGGCCAAACCGCGTGTCACACCTGCTCCGTCACCTGCGGCAAATAGATTAGTAATTTCCGTTTCCAACTGCGACGAAAGGGCCAATCTTGAAGAATAGAATTTAACCTCTACCCCGTATAACAAGGTATGCCTGGAGCAAACCCCCGGGGCTATTTGATCCATTGCCTTCAGCATTTCCACAATGGCAGTAAGATGACGGTAAGGCAATACTAAAGATAAATCTCCCGGCGTAGCTTCCTCCAAAGTCGGACTCACAATACCCTTCCTTAAACGTTCCGGTGTCGTACGCTGCCCGGCGAGCAAATCTCCCAACCTCTGAACTAATACTCCCCCACCCAGGAGATTAGCCAGCCTCGCTACATACTTTCCGTAGGCAATTGGTTCTTTAAAAGGCTCGGTAAAAGTCTTGCTCACCAGGACAGCAAAATTAGTGTTTTCCGTTTTTTTCTCGGCGTGAGAATGCCCATTTACGGTAATTAATCCATCATTATTTTCTAAAACCACTTCGCCGTAAGGATTCATGCAGAAGGTGCGTACTTTATCATCAAAAGTCTTGGAGTAAAAAATAAACTTAGATTCATAAATAACCTTCGTTAAATGTTCTAAAACCGGGGCCGGTAATTCCACCCGGACGCCGATATCTACAGGATTTATGGCCATTCTCAATCCAAGCCGGGATGCCTCTTGGGATAACCACTCAGATCCTTCTCTTCCCGGGGCCACTACCACATACCTTGCCTTTATCTGTTCTCCGCTAGAAGTTATCACACCGGTCACTTTTCCTTGATGAGTGGTGATCTCCTTCACCTGAGTACCGGTGCGAACTTCCACTCCCTGACTGACCAAAAATTCTTTCATCCGCTCCAGGATAAGCTGGGTACGCCCCGTCCCCAGGTGGCGAATTGGAGCCGGTATCAGCTTTAAATCAGCAAGTATTGCTTTGCGTTGGATTTCCAGTATAGCATCCTCATCTACACCATAAACTTGCTCCGGCGCTCCAAACTCCAGATAAATTTCATCTACATAGTTTATTAATTTCTGTACTTCTCTGTATTCAAGATACTGATCAAGCATGCCTCCAATTTCCGGAGATAAAGTCAATTTGCCGTCACTGAAAGCTCCTGCTCCACCCCAACCGGAAACCGTGGAGCAGGGGGAACAGTTGACGCAGCGGATACCCTTTTCTTGCGAAGGGCATTGTCTATCATTGATATCTTTACCTTTCTCCAAAATAAGTACCTTTAAATTTGCCGCCTTAGTTTTGACCAACTCTATAGCTGCAAAAATTCCTGCCGGACCTGCTCCTACAATTATTACATCATAATCATAATTTTTCATCTTTCTAGGCCTCCCCCGTACTCCCTTAACACATAATCATCTAAGACCTCCAATAGCAAACTTATTCTATCAGAAGCCCCCTGCCGGGTCAAGAAAAGGTTCGCGGAAAAATTGCTCCCTCGACCAGGCTACTTTAAAGGTTTCCATGCCCAGAGAGCCGTGCTGAAGATGGCAAAACCTCCTCTTGCCTCGCCCGAATCCACATAATATTTCCTTTGGCGCTCGAATTTGACCTTTGTGAACCCTATGGCCTGCAGCTGACAACGGTAAAATTCTTCGGTAGTTGCCCCCGCCAATCCCCAGATCCAGGCTCCTGTTTCCTCCTTTATTTCCGCAGGCAAGGAACCATGCCTGATCGTATCAGCCGCCACCAGCCGGCCTCCCGGTCGCAATACGCGAAAAACTTCTCGTAATACCTTCTCTCTATCCGGAACCAGGCTTAAACTACAGTTTGACAGAACTACATCTAACATGTCGTTGGCCAACGGAATAGATTCCATGTTACTGTACAGGAGTTCAATGTTTAGAATTCCCATCTGCCGGCAGTGACGGGCGGTTAATTCCAGCATTTGGCGGGATAAATCCAGTCCCCAGACCTTCCCTTCCTTCCCTACTGCTTGAGCCGCTAATATCACATCCAGACCTGCACCACACCCCAGATCCAACACCTTTTCCCCTTTTCGCAAATCACTCCAGTGAACCGGATTACCGCAGGGGAAAGCATAACTGGCAACTTCAGATGGTAACTGATCGAGCTGTTCCGGCAAATAGATTTCCTCGACCAGCTTTCTTTGCCGTCTTCGAGAAAAATCTTTCTTAACCAATTCACTATAAAAGGCAACAATCTCTTTCTTTATTCTTTCTTGCAGAAAACCTCACTCCACATACTTAAACTTCCTCTCTAGCCAGGTCAACAAATTTCGTGTACTGGGATAAGAAACCCAGTTCTACCGTTCCCGTCGGTCCGTTACGATGCTTCGCTACAATAACCTCCGCAATACCCTTTTTATCGGTATCCGGATTATAATACTCCGGTCGGAAAAGGAATAAAACTACGTCCGCATCAGCTTCAATAGCGCCGCTTTCCAACAGGTCCGCCATTATGGGACGCTTATCCTGTCGCTGTTCAACACCCCGGTTTAATTGAGAAAGAGTCAATACGGGAACCTCCATTTCCCGCGCCAAAGCTTTTAAAGCCCTCGAAATCTGGGCAATCTCCTGCTGGCGGCTATCGGTCCGCCGGTGAGCCTGCAACAATTGCAAATAATCAACCACAATTAACCCGAGAGAATGTTCCGCCTTTAATCGGCGGGACTTGGCTCGCAATTCCAAAACATTCATGGCCGGCGTGTCGTCAATATAAATAGGAGCTTCTGACAGGGGACCGACCGCAGCAACTAACCGCGACCAATCTTCCTGGCTCAAATAGCCGGTACGCAGCTTATGTTGGTCTATCATTGCTTCAGCCGAGATCATCCGCTGAACCAATTGTTCTTTAGACATTTCCAGGCTAAAAATAGCTACCGGTATTTTATGTTTAATCGCTACGTTTTGCGCTATATTTAAACAAAAAGAAGTCTTGCCCATACCGGGTCTAGCGGCACAAATAATCAGGTCGCCTTTCTGTAATCCGGAAAGTAGTCGATCCAAATCTTTGAAAGTAGGTATCCCGATAACTTCTCCTTTCTGCTGCGATAGGCGCTCTAACCGCTCAAAAGTTTCCATCAATACTTCTTTTATGGTTTTAAATCCTTCCCGATTCTGTTGCTGGGCAATCTCAAAAATCAATTGTTCGGCCCAGTCTAACAATTGAAAAGCGTCGTCGCTTTCCTCATATCCTTTTTGCGCTATCTGTGTTGCTGCATTTATAAGTTTACGGAACAAAGCTTTTTCTGCCACAATCCTAGCGTAGTATTCTACATTTGCCGCCGTAGGAACCGCACTGGATAAACCAGCGATATAAGAAGCTCCTCCCACCTTCTCCAGGGATCCCCGCCGTCGCAGTTCTTCCGTCACCATCACCAGGTCAACCGGTTCTCCTCGATCCGTCAAGGCTAAAATGACCTCGTAAATAATCTTATGCGCTTCTCGATAAAAGTCATCAGGACGCAGTATTTCCATGACGGAATAGACCGCTTGTGGTTCAATCAACAGGGAACCTAACACCGATTGCTCGGCATCCAGGCTATGAGGAGGCACTTTTTCTACGGGTATGTTCATCATTAATACCCTCCCGGAAATAACTCCTCCTGGTTAAAAAACATGGGGCAAGGCTTCTTCCACAGTAGCTACGGGGATCACTTCCATTTCTTTCAGTTGAGCAGGAACATCCTTCTCATTTTCTTTCGGAATCAACACTTTTTTTACTCCTGCCTGCCGCGCCCCGTAAAGTTTCTCAAAAATTCCCCCTACCGGTTTGACTTTTCCTTGAATAGATATTTCTCCTGTAACTGCTATATTCTGTAATAAGGGTTTCTGTTGCACGGCACTGATAATGGCCAGAACAATTGCCAGGCCGGCAGAAGGGCCGTCGATGTTTCCGCCTCCTACCACATTTACATGTAAGTCGTAATTGTCCAGTCTCTCTCCTACGAGTTTGCGGAAAACAGCGGCTGCATTAAAAACAGAATCCTGAGCCATTTTGCCGGCCGTCTGGTTAAAACGCACCTTTCCTTTCCCCGGTTCTACCGGAAAAGCCACGGCTTCTATTTCCAATACGCTACCCACATAACCTGCAACTCCCAGGGCCAAGATACTTCCTATCTCCCGGGCGGAAGACGCCGCTTTAACCACATAAGGAACAAGACGAGAAGTTTGAATTACTTCGTAGATATCTTCCACGGTGATGATAACCTTTTTCCGTCGCTTGGTTTTATTACCAGCGGTCCTTTTATATAAGGCCATAGCGTAAGCGTCGGCTAAGATATTGTTTGCCTTACGGCCTTCAATGGTATATTTACTAATAATTTCCGGAACAGCCGGTTCTAATTTTACTCCCAACTTTTCTGCCGAACTCCGAACGATCTGCTGAATGTCTTCTGGCGACAAGGGCTCGAAGTAAATTTCGGCGCAACGAGAACGTAAGGCGGGATTAAGTTCATGAGGGCTCCGGGTAGTTGCTCCTATAAGAATAAAATCAGCAGGAGCGCCTTCTTCAAAAATTTTCCGGATATATTGCGGAATATTCTCGTCACTAGGATCATAATAAGAGGAATCAAAAGTTACCCTTTTGTCTTCCAATACCTTCAACAGTTTATTTAAAAGCAGAGGATCCATTTCCCCAATCTCATCAATAAAGAGAATTCCCCCATGGGCTTCCGTAACCAAACCCAGTTTAGGTTCAGGAACTCCCGTTTCCGCCAATTCACGGCGCGCTCCCTGATAGATAGGATCATGTACCGACCCCAGGAGAGGATTAGTAACTTCTCTCGGATCCCAGCGCAATGTAGCCCCATTAACTTCCACAAAAGGAGCATCTGCTGTAAAAGCCGATGTATTTAATTTCTTGGCCACCTCCAATGCCAGTCGAGCCGCCGTTGTCTTACCCACTCCGGGCGGCCCGTATAGAATAATGTGCTGAGGATAAGGAGAAGCTAATTTGGAAACTAAAGCTTTTAAGGGCCGTTCTTGTCCCACGATTTCCTCTAATCTCTGAGGCCGCAATATTTCCATGGGCGTCTTTGCGAGTTGGGTCTGCTCAAGTTTTTCAAGAGTTGCCAACCGCTTTAAAGTTTGAGCATTTTCCGGATTAGTGTTCTCCTTCAGTACCTGGATCTTTATCTCCCTCAAATACTCCTCATGGCGCTGCTGCATGCGCTCGGCAACCTTCTTTTCCAACTGGTCCTCTACAGCGCGACGGGCTATAACATCAGCTACTTTTTCTTCGATTTTCTCGATAATTTCTGGTATTTCGTCTTCTTGCGGCAAACGATCTAGAGTAGGATCCTCGAACACTATTTTTTGCAACGCCAAAACCTGCCGGTTTAAATCATTAGAGCGAAGTAAATTAAGGGCTCCTAGCTTACCGGCTTTCAAAACCAGTTTGTCGGTACCATAGAGATCCCGTAATACGTCATATAATGCCGCAACCCGGCGGTCATAACGACTACTGTTGCCCTCTGGAATTTCAAACTGCTGCTTCATCTTTTGGAAATGCTTTTCCCAAATATTTTTCATGGCTACTCCTTCCCTGGTCAGAATCAATTTTAACCTTCTATTACGTTAACCTCCACCTTGGCCTCCACTTCCGGGTGAAGTTTGATATTTACCGAGTATTTTCCTATTGCCTTAATCGGCTCCGGCAGCTCAATTTTCCTTTTATCTACCTTAATCCCCAACTCTCGTTCAAGGGCGCTAGCGATCTCTTTGCTGGTTACCGATCCAAATAACTTACCCTTCTCTCCTACTTTAGTGCGTATTTCTACAGCAGATTGAGCAATTTTGTCCGCCAGCTTCCTGGCCTGTTCCAGTTCTAATTTATACTGGCGTTCCTGAGCTTCCTTCTTCTTCTCCAGCTTTTTCAGATTTTCAGGAGTGGCCTCAACAGCCAGCCCTCTAGGTAACAAATAGTTTCGCCCGTATCCGTCAGAAACCTCCACCACATCGTCCTTGCGGCCTAGTTTCTTTACGTCCTGAGTAAGAATGACCTTCACCTCATTCACTCCCCTTCATTGAAATTAACTCCCAGCTTTCGATAGTTAAACAACGGATCAAAAAGCCCTATTAAAAGCAAAAACATTATAATCATAGACGGGAATAATACAATAGTAAATATGAGCAGAGCTTTTACTAAAGGAGACGGTGAATATTTTTTGTAATAATAGACAGCCACTGCCGTACCGTTCACCAGTAAAAAGGGAAAATAGATATAGAGTACATTTTTCCCCACGTTACTTGCCCAGGTAAGATGCCAGTGATCTCCAACCAGCAAGAGAGCCAATCCAGCAATAAACCCCCAGGTGGAATACCATGGCAATTGCCAGTAGCGGAACGGCGGAACCTCGGGAACGGAAATCTTCAAACGCTTCAAAACCAGACGAGCTATCACAAAGTTTAAAATAGCGACAGCTATGGAACTTAGAATTAACCCTCCAGGAATTAATATCTTAAATAAATTGACCAGGTATTGCATTTGCTCACGAAACATTTCTTCGGAAATGCCTCTTTCCGTTAATCGTTCCAAGAGTCCGGTTTGGCGATAAAACTCAATAGCCTGTTCCATGCTTTTGTCCAATTGATTCCCAATATCATTAAACTGAACCCCTAAAATCAAACTGGACAATCCTATGAGTAAAAAAGTAGACAAACCCGATACAACTGATCCGAGTAAAACGGTACGACCGGCAGGATACCGTAGCTTAAAAAGGTGTCCGTAAAGCAACCCGATTCCGATCGATTGAATAACCAGAAAAAGTCCCCGCAAGGGGTCGGAAAAAAGAAAGACCAGAATGGAAGCCACGACCGCAGCCATCACACCGGTACGCAAGTCATGCCGTACTACTACCACCACCAGAGGGATAGTCCAGATCAAGTTAGTAATAATCTGAAGAGGAGGAAGGTAAAAGCCTATTAGGGCCAGAACAGCCGTTAAAGCTGCTACTAAAGCTCCCTCCAACATGGACCTGAGTTCCATAGGTTTAGCCATACCGGTCACCTCTTTTGCCTTTCAAAATAATCCAACAGCATCCGCAAATCTTCCCGCCAGTCTTCCGTTGGATTATCCTCTGCGAGACCGTCCTTGAGCTGATCCTGAACTTTCAGTTCCAGTCTGGCGTAACTAAACCCTAGCCTTCTCCCCAGAAGATAGGTAGTGATTATGGTACCAGCTAGACAATCCAGTATCCTTTCCTCTCCACCCCTGATCATAGCTTCAAACAGATCGGCTATAGAACCAATTAGCTTCGTCTTAAGCCATTCAATCATTCTGAGATTTTTGGTTATGGAAAAATTTCTATCGAATGCCAAGCTTTCACCGCTCCCTTTCCCGCATGCTTCTATTTCCTTCTGCAGTTTGAAGCTTTTTTCCTGCTATCTCAAAGCTTCTTCCCCATGTTATTTCTGCCGGACGAAACATAAAATTCCTAAAACCAATTGTACATAGAACGAGGGAGCAATTGCTTGCTCCCTCTCCCTTGGGCTAATCTACCGTAAAAGGTAACAAGGCTAAAATTCTGGCTCTTTTAATAGCTCTCGTAAGTTGGCGTTGATGGCGGGCACAGTTACCGGAAATCCTTCGCGGTAAAATTTTACCTCTTTCCGTAATGTACCGGCGCAATCTATTAACGTCTTTATAATCAACCAATGGTATATTATCCACGCAGAAACTGCATACTCTCTTGCGATAACGCTTGCGATCTCGTCTCGCCAAAAAATTTCCCTCCTTCACTCACTACTCAAAAAGGAACTTCATCATCTTCCGGTACTTCTATTTCAGAGTCAAAAAAGTCGTCATCCCCTAAGTCTTCCACTGTGGAATCTTTCCGCGGCCAATCTAAAAAACGTACTGTGTCAGCCACTACTTCAGCCGTCTGTCGTCGCTGGCCGTCTTGTCCTTCCCAATTGCGAATCTGGAGACGGCCATCAACGGCCACCAGCCTTCCCTTATTCAAATTATTGGCACAGGTTTCAGCCAATTTCCTCCAGCATACGATACGGATAAAATCAGTATCCCGTTCACCCTGCTGGTTAGTATAAGGCCGGTCAACGGCAAGAGTAAAACTGGCTACAGCCACTCCGCCGGTAGTGTAACGCAGCTCGGGATCCCGGGTTAACCGACCAATTAAGATTACCCGGTTTAACATAAAGTCACACCCACTTCCTCTTGTGGCCCTCTGCCAGGCCGAAAGGTTAAGTAAAATACACTGTTAACTAGCCATTTCTTTTTCGTCCAACCTTACAATCAGGTAGCGAATCACTTCATCGCTGATTTTAAAGACCCGCTCCAACTCCTGTGCCACAGCCGGTTCACCTTTGAAATGCATCAAAACATAATATCCTTCCCGGTATTTCTCAATTTCATAGGCGAGCTTCCTCGCACCCCAGGGTTCAACCTTTATTACCTCGCCCCCGTTGTCCTTTATTAAGGAAGCAAACCGGTCCATAACGGCTGTGGTTTGTTCTTCTTCCAGGTTGGGTCTAATAATATACATGGTTTCGTAAACTCGCACCTGTTTCACCTCCTCCCTCCGGACTACGGCCCCGCCGTGCAGGCGGAGCAGGGATGAATTACGACGGTTATTATAGCACAATTTCCATGGAGTAGCAAGGAATTACACATGAAAGCGGAAATGAATAACGTCACCCTCCTGGACAACATAATCCTTGCCTTCCAAACGCACTAGCCCCTGTTCCCGTGCAGCTGCAAAACTCTTACACCTGACCAAATCTTGCCAGGGAATCACTTCCGCTCGGATAAACCCTCTCTCAAAATCAGAATGGATTTTCCCCGCTGCCCGGGGTGCCTTGGTTCCAAATGGTACCGTCCAGGCTTTAACCTCCGGACCATCAGTAGTAAAAAAGGTAACCAGCCCCAGGAGACGAAAAGCTGCTTTAATTAATTTGTTCAAACCTGATTCGCGCAAACCGAAATCAAGAAGAAAGGAGTTTCTTTCCTCCTCGTCTAACTCTGCAATCTCCGCTTCCAGCTGAGCGCAGAGAACGATTACTTCCCTGCCTTCAGCCGCAGCTTTTTCCCGTATTTCTTCCACCCGCGAATTCCCTTCCCCTTCAGGTAAATCTTCTTCAGCAACATTGGCCGCGTAGATTAACGGCTTGACCGTTAATAAGGCCACATCTTTCAGAACGTCCTGCTCTTCCGGGTCTAGGATTTCTATAGCAGGCCTTCCCTGGTTTAATCCAGTTTTCAGCTTTTCCAGAATTATTTTCTCCTCGCGGTACCGGGGCTCACCGGTCTTGATTAATTTTTCTAAACGAGCAAGCCGCCTTTCCACCATTTCTAAATCAGCCAGAGCTAATTCCAGTTGGATAACCTCCGCATCTCGGACCGGATTAATACTGCCGTACACGTGACTTACGTTGTTATCCGTAAAGCACCTGACCACATGGACAACAGCATCTACATTTCGAATATGACTGAGAAACTGATTCCCTAAACCTTCTCCCCGACTTGCTCCTTTCACCAGCCCTGCTATATCCACAAACTCGACAAAGGGAGGAACCACCCGTTCTGGTTTTACGATGGAGGCGAGAGCCTCTAATCGTTCATCAGGCACAGCAACCACGCCCGTATTGGGATCAATGGTGCAAAAAGGATAATTGGAAGCCTCCGCACCTGCCCCGGTCAGTGCATTAAAAAGAGTAGACTTGCCCACATTGGGCAAACCGACGATACCGATTCGCAAGGCATTCTCCCCTTCCTCAATATATACTCATTTAAGGGCGTTGCCGGCAAAAAAATTATAACGTTTCCTCTAACCGGCGTACAATTTGTTTTACGCTTTTCTCAAATTTGCGTCGGGGAATTAACACCTGTCGACCACATTTTAAACATTTAATCCGGAAGTCCATGCCTGTACGGGTTATTTCCCATTCATAATTGCCGCAGGGATGAGGTTTCCTCAGACGAACTATGTCCCCTAAACTAAACTTATTCATAAAGAACCCTCCCGAGCAGCCTTACTCTCTCCAGCTTTGTTTTCATCTTGAGTCTGCTGGATAATAACCCTCCGGGGATAAGGTATCTCTATCCCCGCCTGGTCTAGTGCCTGCTTCAACCGCTTACGCAACTCTCTTTCCACCGACCACTGTTCTCCCGGTACGGTAGCAGCAATCACCCGGATAACTACTTCCGAGGCTCCCAATTCAATTACTCCCTGAACGATCGGAACTTCTGCTATCCCGGGAACCTCCTGGTAAGCCTTTTCACAGGCCTGGCGCAAAACCTCTATCGCTTGGTCAATATCCTCTTCATAGGCAATACTGACCGTTATCAAAGCCAGCATTTTCCCGCGATTATAATTGGTAACTCGCGTGATTTCGCCATTGGGAATAATATGCAGTTGTCCCGTCCATTCCCGAATTTTGGTCGTTCTCAAACCCATTTCTTCCACTACTCCCGTTACTCCTGCCGTACTAACATATTCTCCTACGGCAAACTGATCCTCGAAAATGATAAAAAATCCCGTTATAATATCTCGTACCAAGTTTTGGGCACCGAATCCTACTGCCAAGCCAGCAATACCTGCTGTTGCCAGGACCGAGCTGGTTCGTACACCAAACGTTTCCATTACCATTACGCCGGCCACAAAATATATTAAATAACTCAAGACACTTTTCAGAAGTTTGGCTAAAGTTTGGGCTCTCCTTTCTTCTAAAAAAAATTCTTTATTTTGAGGGCGCTGGAAAATATGATCTATAACTACGCCCCCAAAGCGCAGGACGACTCTGCTGACAATTAAAATACCGACAGCCTTAAGGATAGCCCCTCCAAACTGTTTTATATCTTCTGTATTAATAATTCGAATTTCGATAATCTCAAGTATAGCTATGGCAGCCAAAAAATAGATACCGTAAGTAACCAAGCTTTTAATCAATACCTCCAGAGTGGAAGCCAGTTTTTTCTCCATTACAATCAGGCCCGCCTGAAGGCTAAAAATGCGGTTTATTATTTTATTCCCGACTATAATTGCTCCTTTAGCCAATAAGATTACGAGAATTATCTCTGCCAGTTTCCAAATTAAATGCCTTAAAAATGTAGGATTTAAGTACCAACCGAATAAAGATCGCAATTCAACCCAGATGTCAGTTAGAGACATCTTCCTTCCCCCTCTGTGGATCAGGCGTTGAAGCTAAAACTGCTTCCGCCAAAGCTCGTACACGCCACTCAGTATCTTGAGCTGCTCTCTTCAAGGCAGCTTCCGCCGTAGCACCACCCAACTTTCCTAATGCTTTAACTGCTCCTGCTCTGATTTCCCATGAAGGCTCCTCCAGGACTTTTAGAAGAGCGTTGGTACTAGAAACCCCACCCAGCTCCCCGAGAGCTTCCGCTGCCTTCGCTCGAACCCGAACGTTATCCTCTCTTAAAAGACCGATAAGAGCCGTTTCCGCCCTTGGATCCTTTATTTCAGCTAATATTTCCACGATGAGTTCCTTCGTCCGGCTATCCGCTTCCCCTAGGGCATTCAACAATAAGGGTACTGCCGCACTCCCCTGGGAGACCAAAATCTCCGCCACCCGGGCCGGCGGCCACCGATGCGGTTGCCGCAAGGTTGCGATAAGCGGTTCTATAACCCGCGGATTCTTCAACCTTACCAGTGCTTGTGCAGCAGCCCAGGATACGGCAGGATCTTTATCACCCAAAGCTTCGATCAATGGTTCTATGGCCGTAGGGTTTGCCAACCAGCCTAAAACTTCTGCCGCCTTAATTCTGCTTTCGACATCGGGACCGGTAAGCATTCCTATTATTTCCTTTAATAAGTCAACTTCTTCTAACGCCTGGTTTAAGGCCTGCTTACCACGATCAGATAATTTGGGCAATATTTCCTGTAAATGGTGCAGAAGTAAGGAGGGAGTCTCTATTTTCTTGAATAGGTCAACTGCGTATTTTTTGTCTGCATCTAATCTCTTTATAATTTCAGCCAGACCAACAGTATCTAACCCTCTATTTCTTCTCTTTAATCGCGAACGGGCAAAGAGAAGAAGCAGGCTAAGACCAACAACGAGGAGAATAGTTGTTCCCCACCACAGCCATAAACCGACACCCATGATGCTTCCTCCAAATTAACTAAAGACTAATTGTTTTCCCGGCACCCAACATATTTTCCAGGATATTATACATGTTAGTTACGTTGCCCACACACAGTTTTGCCTTTAAGCGATAATAGTCAAGACAAGTCCCACAAGATAAAATCTCTACTCCTTTTTTCTCCAGTTCTAAAAGATGGGAAATCACCGGCGAGCCTTCACAGGTTAAGTAAACACCCCGATTAACAAATAATATGCTTCTGGGAAGGACTTCGCTTTCAGTTAAAGTATAAAAAAAGCTTTCCATCAAAATCTTCCCCAACTCTTCTTCTCCTCGACCCAGAGCATCCGAAGTTATTAACATAACTGTGTCGCTCTCTACCGCCAGTCCGGTTTTCATACCCGTTAATTCTCCCTTTTTAATCCGAATGTAATATTCATTTTGCTTTTGCTCCACTTCTACGGCACAATTTAGACTTCTAGCCAGCTTAATTACATTATCCCGCGCCACTTCGTTATCCACAACCGTTACCAGGCAACCATCCTTCATTTGCTCCAAAGCCTTTTTGGTTCGAATAACCGGCTGAGGACAACTCAACCCTCGAGCATCTACAAAAGTTTCCATTTTCAATCCCCCTCCAATCTGATTTTTGAAGGCTCATCAGTAACCCGACCTATCTTAAAACCCTTGACCCCGACAGCTTCCAGTTTCTCTGTCAGCCGGTTCGCCTTATCCTGCGGAACTACTATCAGCAAACCGCCGGAAGTCTGCGGGTCAAACAGAACATCTTGTATTTCTTCCGGCACATTCCCTACCCAGTGGATCTTCTCTTCCAAAAAACGGCGGTTGACATAAGCTCCCCCCGGCACCAGCCCCATGCGGGCATACTCCAGGGCCGCTTCCAACACCGGTATATCATGCACTTCAATTTCCACACCCACGTTGCTTCCCACACAAATCTCATAAATATGGCCAATAAGCCCGAATCCGGTAATGTCGGTACAAGCGTTAACCCCTACCTCCACCATGACTTGGGCCGCTTTGTTGTTTAGCTGTCTCATTATATCTGCCGCTTCTCTCGCCGCCCTGCGGGAAGCCTCTCCCGCTTTGATGGCCGTAGTGATAATTCCTACCCCTACAGGCTTGGTCAAGACTAAGAGGTCTCCCGGCTTGGCTCCTTGATTGGTAACCACTCTCTGAGGATGAACCGTGCCGGTGACTGCTAGTCCATATTTCGGCTCTTTGTCTTCAATGGTATGACCTCCTACTAAAAGAGCTCCTGCCTCCTGGACCTTAGAAGCTCCGCCCGCCAAAATATCCCGTAGTATGCCTAAATCAAGCGAGCAGGTGGGAAAAGCCGTAATATTCATGGCGGTCAGGGGAGTGCCTCCCATGGCATATACATCGCTTAAAGCATTGGCGGCAGCAATTTCTCCAAACAAATAGGGTTCATCTACCATAGGTGTAAAGAAATCAACTGTTTGAATCAAGGCCAAATCATCATTCAAACGGTATACCCCGGCATCATCCAGTTTGGCACCGCTCACCAGCAAATCGGGATGTTCAAAGACCGGTAAAGTTTTTAAAATCTCGTAAAGGGTCCCCGGACCCACTTTGGCAGCTCACCCGGCTGCCGTAGCATATTGGGTTAGCCGAACTTTACTTTCCAAATTTCCTCACCTGCCTTATTTTTTTATTTCCCAAATTAGAAAGCAATTCCTTCTTTTGCCATTAAAAAGTCGACGAATCCCAAAAAACCTGGTACGCTTTATAAGTCATATACACATCGGCTTTACTCACTATCTCCATAGGGGAGTGCATGCTGAGTACAGGCGGACCGCAATCTAACACATCCATACCGTAGTCGGCCAAAAATTGCGCAATAGTGCCTCCTCCACCCTGATCCACTTTGCCTAGCTCACCTGTCTGCCATACAATTCCTTTCTGGTTGAAAAGGCGTCGAATTTCTCCCAAAAATTCCGCGTGGGCATCATTGGTATTATATTTACCTCGGGCACCGGTATACTTGGTAAGCACTACTCCTTGTCCCAAACGGGCACTGTTAAGCTTATCAAAAGCCTCCTGCCAGGTAGGATCTTCCGCGGCATTGACATCAGCAGAAAGTGCTTTGGTGCGATATAGGACGGCCATAATTTTATCCGTAGAGAATCCACTAAGGCGCAACAAATCGAGAATTACATGTTCGAAAAATCTAGAGCGCATTCCGGTATTGCCGGCACTACCCACTTCTTCTTTATCCGCCAGAACAACTACGGCAGTATGGTATGGCTTCTCTAGTTGGGTTATCGCTTTCACCGCCGTATAAACGCAAACCCGGTCGTCGTGCCCATAAGCGCCAATCAAACTGCGATCAAACCCAACATCTCTCGCCCTGCCTGCAGGTACCAGTTCTAGCTCTGCACTGATAAAATCCTCTTCTTTCAACCCGTATCGCCTGTGAAGCAATTGGAGTACGGCTAATTTAACTCTCTCTTTAAACTCCCGGTCCTCTGCGAAAGGAATGCTTCCTACTAAAACGTTCAATTCCTCTCCGGCTATCCCTTCTTTTAGTTTTCGTTCGAGTTGATCTTTGGACAGGTGGGGTAGTAAATCGGTTATAGTGAAGACCGGCTCGTCCTCTTTTTCGCCTAAAGAAATCTCTATTTTTTCTCCATCCTCTTTTATTACTACTCCGTGCAGGGCCAGCGGCAGAGCAGTCCACTGGTACTTCTTAATCCCACCGTAATAATGGGTTTTAAAAAAAGCCATACCATGGCTTTCATACAAAGGATTTGGTTTTAAATCCAGGCGCGGAGTGTCTAGATGCGCCCCTATTAGGCGCAGCCCTTTCTCTACAGGCTCTCTCCCCATAACTCCGGCCACTAAGGCTTTGTTCCGGTTAATGAAATACCAGCGGCGGCCGGGGGATAAAGGAATTCCTTCTTTCTCAATTTCCATCAGCGATACAAAGCCATGAGCCTGCAGTTCCCGTTTGATTTCCTTAAGAGCCTGTCTTTCTGTTTTAGCTTGGTTCAAAAATTTTTTATAGCCATCAGCAAAAGAGAAAATTTGCTCTTTTCCGTCTTTATCCAAGCTGTCCCAAACCCTTTTAGGATTACGGCTCAATTTTTGGGCAAGTTCTTCTCCTATACTTTTCAAAACTAATCACTCCTCCTTTGAGATCGGGCCTTCGAGCTTTTCCCCCAAGGACAGGCGGCCAGACAGCGACCACAAACCCTCTTGCCGAAAGAAACTCGAACTTTAGACTGATACTCATCGCAAAGTTTTACCGCCAGCCGGGCTTCTAAGGGGTCACCGGGGTTAAAAACTACTCCTTTAATAGCCTCGACGGGACAGGCTTCCACACACGCCCTGCACTCCCCACATTTGGCCTCGATGGGCTGGTCTGCAGGTAGCGGAGCGTCGGTAAGAACGGTAACCAGGCGCAGACGCGGACCAACCTGAGGATTAACCAAGGAACCGCTTTTGCCTATCCAACCCAGACCCGCCCGGTTGGCTGCCAGGCGGTGCGAAAAAATACCTGCCAGTTTATCCTCGGTTACTCTTTGGGAGGCCGGAACAGGAAAGGTGGCATACCCTTGCTCCTGCAGGAAGTTGCTGACGCGCAAGGCTATATCGTCTAACCGGGTATTAATTACTTTGTAGTAATACAAATAGGTATGGGTGGGGCCTTCCGCCAACTGGTCAACCACCGCCGCCGGGAAAAAAACAGCCATAACCACCGCCCGGGGGTAGGCAGCATATTCCTCCCCATAAATCCTCTCAATATAATCCCGAGCCGGGGTCAAGTCGGCTACCCCGAACAAATCAGCTCCCCACCGCTTTGCCAATTCTTTTAGTTTTTCTTTAAGCTCTTTTGCCTCCATAATTCTACAAAACCTCCCGTTAGCTTAAAGTTAGTTTTTATCAAACAACCTATTGTTTTATTTATATATAATTTTCTTTATAAACGCGTAAAAATTTCTTGGGCTAAAAAGTTAAAACCGTTAACCAACCAGGGAATAAGATACGACCCAGCCACCGACCGGCTTAAAGAATAAAAAACGCTTTCCGGCCGCGTGGCATAGAGCGCCAGCAGCGGAGTTATCAACGCTGCAATGGCTCCTACAACTAAATAAGTAGTCAAAAAACCAACCGCCGTTCCGGCCAAACGGTTGACGGCACCTAACAAAGTTTTATCAATGCTTCTGGTTATTAAGCGGAAAAACACCTTTAATACGAGCAGGCTTCCAAACCAAATCAAAAGAAAGGTTATCCCTTGCAATAAAAAGGAAGCGATCGCGGCAGCTAAGGCTTCACTTACACTTTCATATGCAGTTCCACCTGCGGCCAGCGATTTCCCTAAATATCCCACCAGCAACTTCTGATAAAAAGGAGGCAGGGACAACTGTTCAACTCCTGAAACGCTTTGTCGCTCAACTTGTTGTAACAGAGCTGCTACCGGAATATGGGCGTTGAGCCATCCTTTTAACCAGTCAATAATACCGAAACTTTGGTCAAGTATGGCGGCCAGGGAACGGGTATAAAAGACTGCAAGCAGTAAACTCAAAAGGAAGCCGGCCAAACCACCCAGGGTTTCCAATAGGCCACTGCGGTATCCTCTCCAGGCTCCCAGCAGTAATAAAATTATGATTGTTATATCAACGTAATTCATCGCTATTCCTCCTGCGATGGTCAGAATTACAATTATATTCTATTTTAAGAAAGCTCTTTCCTCCACGTAATAAGTTAAAACCAGGGTTTAAAGAATTAAAAACAAAAAATCCTCCCTTTCAGGAGGCAATTCTACCCGCTCCGGATTATTGGGAAATTCCGGGGGGCTTATTTCAGGATGAACAGTGGAATCCGGTTCCGGCGTCTCGGGAGGAGAAACACCAGGGGTTATCCTGAAAAACATTTTATCACTCCTACTTCGAAAATTTTTTCTAAAATTAGCCTGAACCAGTATACAAATATTTATTACTGAAACATATGGAAGTAAAGCCAAATTAATAAAAGTTCTACCTGACAAGCAGTTCCATCAAGAGTGCGGCAATTCCCCCCGCCATTAACGGCCCTACAGGAATTCCTCCCAAAAAAACAATCCCGATTATCGAACCAATAATCAATCCAATCATTAATTCAGGCATCTCTTGAAGAAGCTTCAGGCCTTTTCCGTTCAAATGGGTTGCTAATGCTCCGCTAATCATCGCTATAAGGCCGGGTAGCGTCAAAAAAGAACGGAGAATATCCCGACCCGGAATTCGATCCGTAGCTAGAGGAATCAATACCGAGATCACTAAAAATAGAAGACCTACCTCCAATCCTCTTTTTTCCAAAACAGGAAACAAGTACTCTAAATTGGTTAACCTCAGCACTAATAAAATAGCTGCCGCTGCAGCAATGATATTAGACTTTCCGAGAATGCCGAGCATTAACATCAAGATTATTAACAGGTTGGGGCCGGACATATGCTGCACCCTCTCTTGACAAGGATCATTAAAATACTTATGCAACCTTGGCCCCACCTAAACCCTATTCCCGGAATTTACTTGTCACCATTCCCATGCTGCTTAATCGCCTGGCGAGCTAATTCATCGCACCGGTTATTATATGGATTGTCGCCGTGTCCCTTCACCTTAATCCATTTCACTCTATGCTTCCTGGTCAGTTCCAGCAGTTGCTGCCATAAATCTTGGTTCTCTACCGGCTTCTTATCTGCCGTCAACCATCCCCTTTCTCCCCAACGCTTCAGCCAGTCTTGCTGAAATGCATTGATAAGATAGGCACTATCACTATAGATCGCCACCTCACACGGCTCCTTGAGAGCCTTCAGCGCTTCCAAAGCTGCGGTTAATTCCATCCGCTGATTAGTAGTGTAAGGAACAAAGCCGGATATTTCTTTAACCTTATCCTTGTAGATCAAGATTGCGGCCCATCCTCCCGGCCCCGGATTGCCGGAACAAGCTCCGTCTGTATAAATAACAACTTTCTTCATTATTATCATCTCCCAAACTATTCCCAGCTAGTAAAAGCGATAAACTTTTTCCTTGACAAAAAACCTGACCAGTATCATTCCGGATATAAAGCCGCCAATATGGGCCCACCATGCTACGCCCTGAGTTGCTTGAAACATGGTAATGGCAAAAGCCCCGTTAAATAACTGCAGGAAAAACCATAATCCTAAAAAAATTAAGGCCGGAACTTGAATTACTTGAAAAAAGAAAAATATCGGTACTAAAGTAAGAACCCGGGCCCAGGGAAACAGAATCATATAGCCGCCCAATACACCGGCAATTGCACCACTCGCCCCGATTATGGGAACAGGGGAGTAAGGATTAAACAAGATATGGGCCACTGTAGCCAGATAACCGGTCAATAAATAAAAAACAAGATAACGCAGGTGTCCCATTCGATCTTCTACATTATCTCCAAAAATCCATAAATAAAGCATATTGCCGACAAGGTGAAACCACCCTCCATGCAAGAACATGGCTGTCGTCAGTCGCACAAGTTTTTCCGACCATAAATGGAAAGACAGAAAATGCTTTGGTACCACACCATAAGAGTAAATAAATTCCCCCACTTGCGGTCCCAAGGTTAACTGATAAACAAAAACCGCTATGTTAACTCCTATCAACAGCAAACTAACTACAGGGACCCGCCGAGACGGGATATTATCTTTGAGAGGGATCACCTGTTCGGCTCCTTCCTAATAGACTTTTCGTTGCCTTAATATTATAACAGAATTTGGGCTCAAGTAATCGGTATCGCAAAACTTTGCACTTTCTATTAAACTTTTTCAAGACACTCAATTCCCTTTTCAGTTAACCGGGGAACAACACCGTATAGATTCAGGCGGGAGCAATAATCCAGGTCCTGTGCAAAACCCAGTTCCATTAATTTTCGAACATGGAAGGATTCTTTAAGGGAGAGAACAGGATCGCCAGAGGCACTGACTTTCATAGCTGCCAGCGCTATATCACTAAGGCTGACGTCAGGAGAGAATCTGACTATTTCCCTAACTATGCTCCCCGCTCCCACAAAATCATCTAAAGAAAACCTGTCCAACGTACCGGCGCAAGCCAAAAGCGTATCTCTTTTTAATTTTAGAACTTCCCTGGCCACCGCTTGCGCGTTTAAAAGGCTTCCCACCAGTAATGTATCCGCTTCCTGTCCCTTGCGGATTAGGCGCGTCCCGTTAGTAGTAGTTAAAACCAGCCGCCGTCCGACAATATCAGAAGACATATATTCAAGGGGAGAGTTACCTTTATCAAAACCGGGAATTCTTAGCCCTTTTCTCTCTCCCCCTAAAATAACGTCAGGGTCACGTTTTTTCAGTTCGAAAGCTTCTTCGGGAGTTAAAACGGGGATAACCGCCCGGCAGCCGTTGGCCAGTGCAGTCACTATAGTACTGGAAGCCCTTAATATGTCTATTGCTACCAAAGTTTTGCCGGAAATCGCTTGCGAAGTCAAAGCAGAAGTTGTTAAAACAACATCTAATAGCAAATGTATCACCTTCTCTCTTGGTTCCCAATTACTAAATTCCTTCTACAGTAGCAATTTCCTGCCCGGGATATAAAACACCTCTTTCCTTTTTCGCTAAACTGGAGGGGAGTTCAATACACATTCTAAGAGTGTCCCCTCGCAATCCCACCCTTAGTGCCTCCAGGGCCAAAACTTCTCCCGGCTGAATATTACCTAAGTTTACATTTGGACCAAATCTCATGATAAGTTCCTGCTGTTGTTTCTTCAAAGGTGCCTCCCAGAGGAGAACGTTCACATCTTCTACCGCCTCTACGAGATCGGTTATTGCCTTTTCCTTTATCTCTCCCTGTGCATCATAAATTACAACTCCCTGTCCCGATTCTCTTCCTTCCACTATTACTTTGAAAGCACCGCAATCCAGATCCCTAGCTATTTGGTCTTTGATAATACTGCTGCTCTTGCTGTCCCGTGGATCCTTTTTCCCCACTTCACTCAGAACTTTGAATCCCGCTCTGCAAGCCAGCTTAATAGCTCTGGCCCTGTCCTGGACCGGCATATCAATGGTCCCATCGGAGACCTCAATACAGTTGAAACCCAGTTCCCCGGCAATGCCGAGAAAACGTTCCAGCTTCCCCTGTAGGACTGCCACCTCCAAAAACGTTCCTCCCGGAAAAATATCCACACCGCAGGACCTTACTAGTTCCGTTTTTTCCCGAAGTAATTTGGGTGAATAAAAAGCCGAAGTGCCAAATCCCAGTTTGATAAAATCAATATAATCAGCTGCCAATTCTAGAAGTTCTCGCGTTTCCGTTATCCCCATACCTTTATCGATTATCATACTCAGTCCCTTGTCCCGCGGTTTGGCCTGCCGTCCTTTCAGTGGAAAGTCTAGAATTTCTTTCCAAGCTTTGAAATTTTGAAATTGCTTCAAAATTATCCCTCCTTGCAACTCCCGGACAGGTTTCCTCCACAACTTTCTTACATAATCTATTCACTTCACTCCCAGGGAGTTACAAGAATATTCACCAACCTACGATCTTTTTAGCGCTAAAAAAATAAGCACAACTCCACAGAAGATGATCAACATTCTAAACACGGGAATTTTTCCGGCCAAGCCCAAAAGCCCGATACCTGTGACCGTCATAAAAACAGCAGGTCCCACTAGAGCAAGCCCGGCGTTTACTTTAAAGGCTTGCTCAACATTATTCAGCTTTAACATAATAAAGGCCGCGGAAAGCTCGATAATTCCTGAGATAATACGTACCGCTGCCATGGCCAAAACAAATTTGTCTTTGACGAAAATCATGGCTTCCTCCCCCATTGAGATTAATAATACTTATGCAATGCCGATAAGGGATAGAAGCCTGTCTTTTTCACTCCGAATTAGCATTTGCTACACCGGGCATAATACGATTAGTCTTTTGGTAGGGGAGGAATAACTGTGCGGAATAATATGAAACTACCCTTTGCCGCTCTCTGCGCCGTCCCTTTTATTATGGTTTTAGGAAATTCCATGCTGATACCATTGCTTCCTAAAATGAAATCCGCCATGCATATTAATCTTTTTCAGGTAGGCCTAATAATTACCACTTTTTCCGTTCCGGCGGGTCTAATTATTCCATTAGCCGGGTACTTATCGGACCAATATGGAAGAAAAATAATAATAACCCCGGCTTTAATAATTTACGGCCTTGGCGGTATATTGGCCGGATTGGCGGCAGCCTTTCTGGCAGATCCATACTACGCGATCCTTTTGGGACGAATTGTCCAGGGAATTGGTGCAGGCGGAACATATCAATTGGCCATGGCCCTGACCGGTGACATATTTCAAACTAAAGAAAGGATGAAAGCCCTGGGATTGCTAGAATCCTCCAACGGTTTGGGAAAGGTTGTAAGCCCTGTTCTCGGAGCTTCCCTGGGCTTAATCAGTTGGTACGCTCCTTTTTTTGCCTACGGTCTACTTACCTTCCCCATAGCCCTCGGCGTATGGTTTCTGGTCAAAGAACCGGCTGCGTCCCCCCAAAATTCCCAGGACACCGTTCAGTACTTTAATACGATCAAGCTGGTTTTTCAGCAAAAAGGCGTTTCTTTACTGGCAAGCTTCACGGCCGGAGCTATTGTCCTCTTTACCCTCTTCGGCTTATTAAGCTACCTTTCTGATGTTCTGGAAAAGAGTTATAACATTCAGGGGATTACCGCCGGACTGCTAATAGCTATTCCGGTAACTGCCATGGCCTTTACCTCTTATGTTTCCGGCAATTACCTCGAACAAAAGCCGGCCCGAATTTTGAAGGCGGTCATAGTTTGCGGGTTGATTTTCGTAGCCGTCTCTATGGGGGGCATATCCTTGGTGGCAAATATCTACCTGTTCTTTTTCCTAGTAACTATAAGCGGTATCGGTACCGGGCTGACGCTACCGGCGGTAAACACTCTTATTACCAGCGCGGCGGAAAAAAAACAAAGAGGGATAATAACCTGTTTATACGGTTCGACCCGGTTTTTCGGCGTTGCCCTTGGCCCGCCGGCCTTCGGCCTGGTTGAAAAATGGGGCAAAATCCCTCTGTTTCTCTCCGCTGCAATTTTAGTGCTATTAGCTACCGTGCTGGCCTGGACGGTTATCCGGGAACAGGAATTATTACCGCCTCAATTGCAGGGGCAGAACTAAAAAAAGAAGAGGAGCTACAAAAGTTATGTCGAAAATAATTTAACGTTTCAAACTAACATTTTCACTGAAGAATTGAGACAAAATTATCCCAGTCCTAAATTCAAAAGGAGGTATATCAAAGTGGCAAAACAGGAAAAGGTAGAATTAATGCAACATTATCCTACTCCTCAAACCCCGGCTGAAAAAAGCGAAAGCACTTTTTGGGCGTGGGTGTTATTTGGGATCCTCACTATTATTACGGTCATGGGTGCCGTTTATTTTAACGGTTAAATAATCAACTTTGCATCGCCTGCTCCAAATCGGCAATGAGATCTTCAGGGTCCTCCAGCCCTACGGAAAGGCGGATAAGATCTTCGGTAACGCCCAGACGCTTGCGGTGCTCTTCGGGCATAGAAGCATGAGACATCTTGACCGGATAAGAAATAATACTTTCCACAGCCCCGAGGCTTACCGCCAGCACTGGTATTTTGACCTGGTGTAAAATTTTGCGCGCCAGTTCCCCGTTTTGAACTCGGAAAGAAACTATTCCTCCGTAACCTGTTGCCTGACGGGAAATAATCTGGTGACCCGGATGGTCAGGCAGGCCGGGATAGTAGACTTGCGTTACTTGAGGCTGTTCTTGCAGCCACTGGGCTATACGCATTGCCCCCCGCTGGTGTTGTTTCATGCGGACTTCTAAAGTTTTTAATCCCCGCATTAACAGCCAGCAATCTTGAGGTCCCAAAATGGCACCAAAGGCGTTCTGGATAAAAGCCAGTTCTTCCGCCAGACGCTTGCTGTTGGTTACTACCAACCCGGCTATCAAGTCGCTGTGTCCCCCTAAATACTTGGTGGCACTGTGAACAACAATGTCCGCTCCCAGCTCTAATGGACGTTGGAAATAAGGTGTCATAAAGGTGTTATCTACAATGGTTATAATGCCTGCTTCCCGGGCAATTTCAGCGGCAGCAGCCAAATCAGTAATTTTTAACAAGGGATTGGAAGGACTTTCTAAAAAAAGGGCACGGGTATTTTCCCGCAGGCCCTTTTTAATATTTTCAAGATTAGTAGTATCGACAAAGCTGGCTTCCAGCCCAAACCGTGAGAAAAGCCTGGTGAGCACTCGATATGTTCCCCCGTACACGTCTTCACAGACCAGAACATGGTCCCCCGAAGAAAAAAGACAAAACACGGAGGAAATAGCTGCCATTCCGGAGGCAAAGGCGAAACCACGTACGCCGTCCTCCAAAACAGCAATTAGTTCTTCTAAAGCATCCCGGGTAGGATTTCCCGAACGGGCATAGTCATATGGTCCCGGGTTATCGATTGAAGTTTGGTGAAAAGTTGAAACCTGATAAATCGGCACACTAACCGCACCGGTGTTTTCATCTACTTCCACTCCGGTATGCAACAACCTAGTCCCGAACTTCACAGTCTCTCCTCCTTATTCCATTGCCTGAGACAGGTCCTCTATTAAATCGTCGGCGGCTTCCAGACCAACGGAAAGTCGCAGCAGTTTATCGGTTACCCCGGCCCGCAGTCTCATCTCTTCCGGAATATCGGCATGGGTCTGGGTAACAGGATAGGTTATAAGCGATTCTACACCGCCTAAACTTTCGGCAAAAGAAATGATTTTTAGTCTGCTCAAAATCTTTTCCACCCTACCGGCGTCTTTGACCGTGAAGGACAACATCCCTCCCCAACCGGCAGCCTGCCTCAAGCACAGTTCATATCCCGGATGTTCCGGCAGTCCGGGGTAATAAACTTTTTCCACCAGGGGATGTTCTTTAAGCCAGCGGGCAATCTCCAGGGCATTCTGCTGATGCCGGTCCATGCGAACCCCGAGAGTCTTCAGCCCCCGTAAGAGCAACCAGCAATCCTGCGGTCCCAAAATCATCCCACAGGAATTCTGAATGAAAAACATCTTTTCCGCCAGTTCTTCATTTTTTACCACTACTATTCCCCCTACCAAATCGTTATGACCGCCCAGATACTTAGTCGCACTATAGACCACTATATCGGCGCCTAATTCCAAAGGTTTCTGCAGGTAAGGGGTCATAAAAGTATTATCTACAATAGTTAATAAATTGTACCTTTGAGCCAGGGATGCTCCCCGGGAAATATCCGTTATTTTAAGAAGAGGGTTGGTAGGGGTTTCGATAAAAAGCGCTTTTGTCTTTTCTTCAATGGCCTCTTCGACCTTTTTCAGGTCACTGGTATCTACATAGCTTGCCTTGAGGCCAAAGCGGCGAAAAACCTGTTCTAAAACCCGGTAGGTACCACCGTATAGGTCATCGGATACTACTAGGTGATCTCCCGGTGAAAACAGCATCAAAATGGCCGTAATAGCCGCCATCCCGGAGGCAAAAGCAAATCCGCGGCTTCCTCCGTCAAGTTCTGCCATACTGTCCTCCAAAACCTGTCGGGTCGGATTTCCCGTCCGGGAATAATCAAAACCGGTACTTTGCCCTAAAGCAGGATGGCGGAAGGTAGCCGACTGGTAAATAGGCATACTTATCGCCCCGGTCTTTTCATCCCAACCAACACCTACCTGAACCAACCTGGTATCAATTTTCATTCTCTCCCCCTCTTTCCAATTAAATATAATAATCAAGAGAGGTTTCCCGTTTTAAGCTAAACTCCTTGTAGATGGTATCCCGTACCTGAAAGAAATCATAACTGGTCCGATCCCGGGGACGTCCTATCGCTACCGGTATAATACTTTTAATTCTTCCCGGATGACTGGTCATAACTACAATCCGGTCCGCTAAATAAACTGCTTCTTCAATGTCGTGGGTGACAAAAATAATCGTCTTATTTTTTTCCTGCCAAATGCGCTCTATCTCCTCTTGCATTTTTAAGCGGGTCATGGCATCTAAAGCTCCAAAGGGCTCATCCATTAGAATTACTTCCGGGTCAACCGCCAGCGCTCGGGCAATGGCTACCCGCTGCTGCATCCCCCCGGAAAGTTCGTGGGGATGGCTGTTTATGAATTTCTCCAGACCTACTAGTCGAATATATTCTTTCGCTATCTCCCGCCTTCGAGAACGGGAAACCCCTTTTGCTTCCAGCCCATATTCCACATTACCCAGTACTGTCCGCCAAGGGAACAGGCCATAGTTTTGAAAAATAGCGATATATCTCGGCTTAGGCCCGGTAACAACTTCACCATCAATCAGCACCCGCCCGCTACTGGGCTGGTCAAATCCGGCCACCAGGTTTAACAGTGTACTCTTACCGCAACCACTGGGTCCCAGGAGACACAGAAACTCCCCTTCACGTACTTCCAAGTTGACTTCTCTTAAAGCGGGCTGCTCTTCTCCTTTCGAATTAGTAAAAACCTTGCTGACGTTCTCAACCAGAATTTTTGTCTTGCTCCCCAATGTTCATCCCTCTCAATTACCAGGGACAAATCCCCACTGTTTTTTAACCTGTTTCTCCACCCGACTGATTAAACGGTCAATTGCCAGTCCCAGCAATCCAATAATAAGCATACCGGCTATCACCAGTTCGGTTCGAATGCTGTTACGTGCATCAACGATAAGGAATCCCAAACCCGACCGGACCCCCAGCATTTCTCCGGCTACCAAAAAAACCCATGCCGCACCCATGGCTATGTGGAGCCCGACGGTAATATAAGGGAAAGCCGCCGGTATAACCACTTTCCAAAGGATGTCTCTCTCTTTAGCCCCAAAGTTCTGCGCCACTTTTAAGTAAATAGGATCTATATTTCTGACTGCAGCTACGGTAGAGAGCAAAATAGGATAAAAGGCGGCAATAAAAATGATCACTATAGCCGGCAAATCTCCAATGCCGAACCATATAGCAAACAAAGGCATCCAGGCAATTGGAGATATAGGCCGCAAAACCTGTACCAACGGATCTAAAGCCAACCATAGCCGGCTATACCAGCCGCAGACAAGTCCCAGTGGTATGCCGATTAAGGCAGCAGCCAAGTATCCAGCCACAAAACGTAGAAGACTGACTCCAATATGCTCCCACAAAACCCCGCTGTTGGCCATCTCCCAAATACCGGAAACCACCTGGGTAGGAGAAGGGAAAAGGGCAGGCGGCCACCGGCCCGACAAAGCCAGCAAATACCATACGGTTAGAACAACAGTAAACGTAACAAGAGGCAGCCACAATTTATCCCGCCCGCGCATCATTTCACCTTCTCATATGCCTGTACTGCGTACTGGGGATTAACCAGTTCCTCCAAATTAACTTCGCGGGAAAGAAGTGTTCTGGGCTTACCGTTCCAGGGAAGCTCAAGCAGGTATTTCTGCAAGTCTACAAATTCACCCCTTGTGGGTAATAAATCGTCATAAGAAATCCACTCCAGGGATTGCTCCCATAGCTCGGCCTTAATCTGCATGTACTCGAGAGCTATATTAATAGCCTCTCCTTGTTGTTGTTCAATAAACTTTCCTGCCCTGACTAAACTGTCCACCAGTTCTTGCAATATTTCCGGATCCTCCGGCATATATCGGGGGTTTATTACCAAACCACAGCAAATCCAGTTAGGCCATATGTCTTGCGCCCGGAGAAGTACCTTCCCCGTCCCGCTCACTACCGACTGGGCGCCAAAGGGTTCGGCTACAATGTAACCGGCAATTTCTCCTCGCGCCAGCGCGGCAGGCATATCCGGTGGTGCCATTTCTACTTTTTCTACCTCGTCGTAATCAATTCCATTTTCCCGTAGCGCCTTATACAGAAGAATGTTATGTCCTGAAAGGCGGTGAGGTATGGCCACCAACTTACCTTTGAGCTCCCGGATATCATTAATTTCTTTATTTACAACCAGTACGTCCCCGTTCCGGTGACTTAATAACACAATTTCATTGGGGATACCCCTTTGTTTGCTCACCATAGCTAATTCAAACATGGTGATACCTGCCTGAATCTGTCCGGAATTTAAGGCTTCCGTTAACTCAGGCCAGGAACTGAATTTCACCAGTTCCAGCTCGAAATTTTTGTACTGGTTACCGTCCAGCTTATGGGCTACTACCAGGGGAAGAGAATGGGTTATAGGCAAATATCCCACTTTGATAATAGGCTTACCCTCTGCCGATTTAGTGGTTCCCTCCTCCTGCGAACCGCTACAGGCAGCGGTAATCAATACTATAATCATGATCAGCACCGTTAAAGCAAGTTTCCTACTTTTCATTTTATCCACCCCTCCTATTTCCATCCTAAAGCCAGTCGTTTCCGCCGTATGTGCATGCGAATGGTTTGTGCCGCCAGCTTGGGATATGGCTCGGTAAATACCTTGGCCCCCACTTTTTCATACAAGCCTTCTCCTCCGAAAAAGTCGACTATATCGTTGATTCCGGGGTCTAAATCATCATGGGTTTCGGCATTCTCTTTCAACTTAGGAACCGGCACCGGAATAGGAGCCGGAAAACCAACTAGGTTACTTACACCATGAGCCAGGAAACTTACTCCTTGCCCGACTGTTTTCTCGTTTCCCGGTTCAGGACCGACAAACATAAACGGCATATCCGCTAGGGAGACTCCTGCCTCTTCCGCCAGATCTATAAACAAGCGCAGAGTCCTGGTATTATCTACACATCCACCGACTGCCAGTACCGGAGGAATACCCAGTTGTTGACATAACTCCTTTAACGAGGAGGAAGCATATTCGGCAGCTTCCGGAGCACATAATCCCGCGTTTAGCAGAGCATGGGAGCAGCACCCAGTAGTGGTAACCAGTATACCGCTTTCGATAAGTTTCCGTACAATAGTTACATGATTGTATTCATAAGGAACCTTGGGTGTATTGCATCCTACTACGGTAACTATTCCCTTTATGGTACCTTCCCGTAACAGGCGCAGTATTTCGCCCGTGCCACCGAAAACATCTTTTATAGCCTCGTAGCTCCAGCCGGCCATAGCTTTAGTGGTTACTTGGGGAATCCGTATTTTGGAACGGTCCCGTTTGGCAAAACTCTCTACAGCAATACGAGCCACCTTTAAAGCATCTTCATCCAGATTGGCCGGATTTTCCGCATCAAAAGGAATATGAGTTGCTCCAGGAATCCGGTTGGAATTACAAGTAGTAATGACTTCCGTACCAAAACAATCGGCTACAATCTTCAAACCCGGGATAACACACTGCATATCCACCACTACGGCATCTACTGCCCCCGTACCGAGAGCCAGCTCCTGTCCCATAATGTTGGTAACCGTAGGTATACCGTAACGGGCCAGTAGTTCATCCCCGGTACAACACATTCCGCCCACTACTATCCCTTTAGCCCCTACTGTGCGGGCCAGTTCTTGGATTTCCGGCGAGTTAATCTTTTCCAGAATCTTCTCCACCATAACGGGAGAATGACCATGGACCAAAATGTTGACATGATCTTCTTTAAGCACGCCGTAGTTGACCTGGGTTATTTTAGGTTTGGGAATACCGAACAAAATTTCCGTGGCCATTGATGAACCGAAGAGGGTGCTGTAGCAGTACGCCAAAGCCGACCGCAGTTCTTGTTCCGCCAGGGCGGTCCAGTCGGAACATCCTCCCAGCGTAGTCATATGTAGTGTTTCCATAACTTCATAGCTGGCTGAGCGGGGTAACACTCCCAGGCGCTTCCAGATTTGCTTGCGTTCCTGAGGCGCATATGCCTCCAGCATATACATAGGCCCAGCCGTCATCCTTCCCAAATCTTCCAAAAGGCAGAAGGCGACTTCTTTGGCCACGGCGGAAAGGTCTTTGCCTTGCGTATCCAACTGAAACTTTTCAGCCAGTTCCCAGACCCTCTGCTCCCCTTTTAACTTAAAATTGGCCCTTCCCTCGGCAGCCTCAATGATGGTCAGGATTACTTCATGCGCATGCCTGCCGTGAGCTGCTAACCCTGCCACCAGCGCCCTGACTATATTGCTCATAACAACCAAATTTAGATCCCGGCCACAAATACCCCGGGGTGCCTTTTCGCTGATCCGGCAGGGCCCCCATTGACACATGCGACAGCAAAGACCTCTTAGCCCGAAACCACACTGGGGCTGTTGGGCTTCAAATCTATCCAGAAAAGTTTCCACTCCTTGCTCTGCCAAATGTTCCAGCATTTCCTTCGACGCCCGGTTGGGAGTGAGTTCTAGTACATCTTCCCGTCCGGGCATTTCCGCGTTCAATAACGGGTATAAATACTTCATGCCATTTCCCCCTTTAGATTCCCTTAAACAGGCTGGTGGAAAGATAACGTTCTCCTGTGTCGGGAAGGACTACCACCACTCGTTTCCCTTTATTTTCCGGTCTTCTGGCCACTGTTAAAGCAGCATGGAGAGCCGCTCCCGAAGAAATACCTGCCAGTACTCCTTCTTCCCTGGCTAGACGGCGGGCTGCTTCCATGGCCTGTTCGTCAGTTACCTGTACGATTTCATCTAACACTTCGATGTTAAGGATCTCCGGTATGAAGCCGGCCCCTATTCCCTGAATCTTATGGGGACCCGGCAGTCCTCCCGAAAGAACCGGTGAATCTGCCGGTTCCACCGCTACTATATAGACATCCGGCTTATACTGTTTTAAAACCTCCCCCACACCGGTTATCGTTCCGCCAGTTCCCACACCGGCAACCACTATGTCCACCTTACCTCCGGTATCCCGCCAGATTTCTTCCGCGGTAGTTTTACGGTGAATTTCCGGGTTGGCCGGGTTTTCAAACTGTTGAGGAATAAAAGAATTCGAATATTCCCGGGCCAGTTCTTCCGCCTTGCGAATGGCCCCTTTCATTCCTTCCGCTCCCGGGGTCAGGACCAGTTCCGCCCCAAAAGCTTTTAGGAGATTTCTTCTCTCCAAACTCATAGTTTCAGGCATGGTCAATATTAGGCGATAGCCTTTAGCTGCTGCAACCAGAGCCAGACCAATACCTGTATTTCCGCTGGTAGGTTCAATTATCACCGTATTTTTGTTAATTTTTCCTTCCTTTTCCGCAGCTTCGATCATACTTAAGGCTATACGGTCTTTTACGCTTCCTCCGGGGTTAAAGGCCTCCAGCTTGGCAATTATTTCGGCTTCCGTGTCATTGACTTTGTTGAGACGCAGCATCGGCGTATTGCCAATAAGTTCGGTTATGTTTTCATGAATTCGTTTCATTTTCCTACCCCCTAAGCTTATGAAATCCTATCGGTTTACTCAAAATTATGTTAAGTGTATTTTAGTCCAATACTTGAAAGCTGTCAATAGGTTTATATCCTATTAAATTGATTGGTTTTAAAAACATAAAAAAGCGGGTATCCCTGCCATCAGGGTTACCCGCTTTGTCAACAGTTTGCTTTTTTTACCTTAACTTTCTGCCGACTTCTCAATTTTTTCAACCATTTTGTTGAGGTCGGCTACGAGAGCATCCACGTCAATACCATGGACCGCCGCTCCCTGGGCAATGCTTTCAAACTGAGCCGCAGCACAACCAAGACAACCCATGCCGTGCTCCATAAAAACACGAGCCGTCTGCGGATACTTGGAAACCACTTCCGTGATACTCATGTCCTTAGTAATCTGCAAATTATCACCCCCAATAACCTGTTAGTTTCCATTATAACCGTCCCTGTCCCGTCTGTAAAGGGAAACAAGTAGCAAACAGTGACGCTACCCAAAGGGTTATTTCTATGTTCTTTTTGCTTCTATTATGATTTGTAACTTAATTTCGTTTGATACAGTGAACTTCACGAAATTGTACTTTATGGTCCTCTAAAATTCTTAGAACTTGTTTTAGGTCCGCACCGGAAAGCTTGACCGAAATTCCACAGCCTCTGGAAATTTCCCGGGGCGTCGGTATCAGCAGATAAGGAAGATTCTGCTGCCGGAGAACCTTATCCGCGTGCAGAGCATCATGCGTGGAAGAAAAAGTAATCACCCAAAACTCCTTTAAATTTAACAAGTTCCTGTCCATCGAATCTCTCCTATCACTCTTGATTAGCTTCAAACATAAAATGTTTTTGCAACTTGATTAACCAAACGCAATGAAAAAGTCTGGTCTTTTAGCCAGACTTTTCACCGTATTATTTCTCGAACAAAGCAACTAAACTATAATTCTTTAGCCGATTCCGGCCCTCGAGACAGAGCAATCTTTCCTGTTCGGACAATCTCAACAATTCCATGTTCCTGCAACACGTCCAAAAGGGCATCAATCTTGTCCGTTTCCCCAGTCAGTTCAATAACCATAGTCTCCCGATTTACATCTACAATCTTGGCACGGAAAATATTAACAATATCCACAATATCAGTTCGCTTCTCCGGAACCGCCTTAACCTTGATTAAAGCAAGCTCACGGGTAATCGATTTTACCGAGGTAAGGTTGGTTACTTTAATTACATCTACCAGTTTAGATATTTGCATAATAACTTGATCTATCTCATGCTCCTCACACTCAACCACCAACGTAATCCTAGTTACTTTAGGATCTTCGGTAGGGCCGGCAGCAATACTCTCAATGTTGTAAAACCTCCTGCTTATCAGGCCGGAGATATGAGAAAGTACCGTGGGCCGGTTGACCACCAGTAATGCCAAAGTATGCTTCATAGTAAACCCCCTCAAGCTCCGCTAGTTTAAGTGTATTATATTTTTCCTGAGGGGTATTGTCAATTAAGAAAATAACTATTTTATCCCCCATAAACGCTCCCACCAGGTAAGTATGTACAGAGTCCACCGTACCAAAGGATGGCGTGTTTTTGATTTTAGTTTATGAACAGTTTCCTCCAACTTCTTCTTGGTTTCTTGCGCCGCATCCAAAGCCAGTTCCAGTTGATGATTACTGCGTAAAACCTTGGCCAGCTCTCCACTGATATCATTCAGCTCCGCCTGTAGGCGAGTTTGACGGTCCTCTGCTTCCTGTCGCAATCGCTCCATTTTCTGATATAACTTATTGATCTCTTGCTGCAGTCCATTTATCGTTTCCTCATAACCTGCTTTTTCCTCCTCCAACCGTCTTGCTCTGTCAACCCACAGGCGACATTGGCGTAAAATGGATGCTGCTTTGGCTTCCAGTTTTTCTTTCTGTCTCTGTAGCAGTTTCAGGTGGTTGCCCATGGCTATCTGCTGAGCTAAAGTGGCAGCAGCTTCTTCACGGGCCTTGTGAGCCTCCTCCAACGAAGCTTTTAGCTCATTCACTTCTCTTGTAAGCGCCGCCCGCTCTTTCTCCCACTTTTCCTGTTGTAAGGCGATATCAGGTAAGATTCTCATTTCTTTCAAGTGTTTCAGGTACGGAGTTTTATTATTTTTCTCTGGTAACAGCAGTTCCTTTAAGAACCACCGATCCTCATCTATCCAAATAAAACGTTCATTGTTCTCCAGCTTTTCCCACATATTGGTTTCTTCTAAGTTTAAATTAAATAGCTGTTGCGCCACTTCTCTCAAAGAAACTGGACATTTACATTGCTGGATTAACTCGTAGATTTTATCTACATCTTTATCTCTTATCTCCTTAAGTAAGCGCCAATCAGCCAGGACCCACTTCCCATTTTCCAATTGAATGAATCTTCCGTCGGAGCTCAACTTCATATTTTTAATTAACTGTTTTTTTCCCTTTCCTCCTCTGGCACCCTTCCCTGCCAATTCCTCTATACTCAAGGGTTTTTTTGCTTTTTGGAGCAGCTTGTACACCCAGTCATTATCCTTATTTCCTTCTTTGTTAAGATACCATAGGTTATCCTCCCCTTGCTTAAAACAGGGATTGTTCTGCAAACAGGTCAGCACGGTTTCTTCAACCTTTTCCGGCAAATAGTCACGAAGCATCTTCGAATGGACCCATTCAACCAAATTGGTTAAGCCTTCGCCGCAGCTATAATATAATTTTTGTTTCAATAGGTCGGTCAGAGAACAAAGATTTCCCGCTATTTCAACATATCGATTATCTTTCAATGAAATACCCCTCCTTTGGACACGGCCATACTATACTTAATTATAAGACAATTTCTGGAAGAAAATTGTTGCTTCTTGTATGAGAAGGAGATTTTTTCAAGTTACAATAATAAAAAAACCCCGGGAGTTGAAAGTTCCCGGGATTGTCGAATTAGCTATTGCTTTTGACCGTCTATGCCTATTTGAACCAAATCGATTGGTATCGATTTTCCGGCATTTTTCATGGCTTCCCTGACGGCCCTTACTAAGCCGGAACAGCAGGGAACCTCCATATAAGCTACGGTTATACTCCGCAAATCATTCAACCGGAAGATATCCGTCAATTTACCCACATAATATTGTAAGTCGTCCAACTTCGGACAGCCGACCAAGACTTTTTTTCCTTTTAACAAGTCCAAGTGGTAATTAGCATAGGCAAAAGGAACGCAGTCGGCAGTCAAAAGCAGATCTGCATTTTGCAAGAAAGAAGCATTGGCCGGAACCAGCATCAACTGCACAGGCCATTGGGTAAGCTGGGAACGAATGCTGATTTTTAGATCACCGGATTCAGCTTCCCGTTCCAGGCGCTTTGTCTTTTCTAAAGACATTACTCTACTTCCCGGACAACTGCCGATCATGTGGGAAGACTGTTTCCTGCTTGCCAGGTGTTCTTTAACTGCTTCTTCATCAAACTCCTCTGCTTCTCTCTTTATAATGGTTATAGCGTCGTTGGGACAGTGCCCCAAACATGCCCCCAAACCATCGCAGTAACGGTCAGCAATTAATCGCGCTTTCCCATCAACAATTTGGATAGCGCCCTCCGCACATGCCGGTACACAGAGACCGCAGCCGTTACATTTATCTTCATCTATCTTGACAATGTTTCTAATTGCCATAGCTATCTCCTCCCTAAAATTTGATTTAATTTAATTGTAATCTGAAATATAATTATAAACTGTGACCTGCTTCACATAGCTACTGTTAAGTTTTTCACTCCGTAATTAAATTTCTTTCCTATAAAGAGAGGAAGTGACAACGAAACACAGAAACAGTAAATACGAAATTATCTAGTCTTAGGAGGGAACACTAAATGACTAAAGTTCAGGTACACGCCGGTGCCTGCGGTTTCTCCACGGTTATTGAAGTCCAGGCCGGAAAAAAAGAAGCGAACTTTCACATTGAAACCCAGTGTCCCAGCGTGCAGAAACTGGCCGCAGAACTGACGCAGGGGGAAACTTTCAAAATTGCTTTTACAAAAATTCTCGATAACCCCGTATTCATCCTGGCAGGAAGACACTTGAAACACCCCGGCTGTCCGGTCCCGGCGGCTATTATTAAAGCTACGGAAGTAGCTGCGGGCTTAGCCGTTCCCAAAAACGCGGAAATAATCTTCAGCCAAAAATAAAAAAAATTTCTTGTAAATTTTAGCCTGCTAAAATTATGCTATGGTAGCAAGGTAGCCTAATTAAAAGCCGGTGAGTTAATCACCGGCTTATTGATTCCAAATAACCAGAAAGCTGATAGGTTTCTGGTTCAGGTTAATTCTGTAGATTTAATCTCCCGGTAGCAGAGGATATCTATGCCGCTTAGTATTTGGACCGTCCTTGAGGCCCCCCTCTTCCCCATCCGGAACTAACTATTCGCTGCCTCCAAGCGGTTGGCTGCTGATATCTCCTCTGGGCCTTACCGCCACACTGGGGGCAGGGCATCCGCTTCCTGTTATTACCCGCACTGTACGACACCTGAAAAAAATGGTTGCAGACTGTACATTGGTAGCGTTTACTCATATTCACAATTATAACCTCCTTCTCAAGCTTTGCATCATCGAAAGGCGGATTTAAATTACCGATAGAACATGTAACATTTTTAATTCCCAGGGCCCAACCTATTATTATACCTTACGCAGTGTAAGAAGTTACTGCGCCATTCCGGGTATCAGACATAGCAATATTTATATATTACTATTAAATCGTAAATTGCAAACATTTGTCAACAATTTTTTCAATAATTTTTTTGAAACTGTCTGTATCTTATTTTTGAGACATGAGTTATTACTTTGCTTAAAAAATACTTCCACTGCCTACACCTTAAATAAAAAATGGCCACCCAAAAACAATCCCCTTAACCCAAAGGTCAACGGGAATATAATTTCCCGTGTGCAACCTACTTTAAAAGGGTCAGTTCAACGTCGTCCCTAATGATTTAAAAGATTACTAGTATCTTTTACAAGCATAAAGTGGCCAATCTGGCCACTTTATGGGTTAAGTAATATACAAACCAGTTTAATATCTTTTTGGCGGGAGTGTGTGGGAATCGAACCCACCGAAGACGGGATCACCGCCTCCCACTGGATTTGAAGTCCAGGCAGGCCACCAGGCCCAATCCACCCCCACAACCGGCACTATCTATTTTAACACGAGTCATAACTGTTTGCAAAAGTTAACCTTTGGAACGAAGTTCTACTTGCATTGCCCAAAAGTCTTCATCATCGACCGATAGGGTTTTGAGGGCTGATATAGATCTCCTGCCCGTTATCAAGTCTCACCATTAACGAATTATACTGGTCGCCCGGGACTATATTGGCTATTTCTTCCTCCTGCAAAATCAAACTGCTGTCAAAAGATGATAATAAGATATGTTTCATCCCATCTTGTTTAGTATTTTGTACCGTAATGCGCCATGCACTCTCCATATCGTTCCCAAAGCATCCTTGTACTAACACCGGTTTGTTGGCCTCAACGTACTGCTGAATCTGGTTTAGTCTTATCCCCATTGATAAAGCCTCCTTCGGATTGTTTTCTTCTCCTTCTTATTCTCTCCTGAAGCAAAACCTCTATACTCTTTTCCCAGCCAGCCAACCCAACCGGTAAACATATCTTATTTAACCGCCCAAATACGCCTTCTTAACGTCTTCGCTCTCGGCCAGTTCTTTAGCGGAACCTTGCAGTACGATTCTGCCTGTTTCCAACACATATCCCTTATGCGCAATTGACAAGGCCATATGGGCATTTTGCTCAACTAACAGAATTGTAGTCCCTGCCTTGTTGATTTCATTAATAATCTCAAATATTTCCTGAACTAAAATAGGTGCCAGTCCCATAGAAGGCTCGTCCAATAGAAGCAATTTAGGCTTGGACATTAATGCCCTCCCGATAGCTAACATCTGCTGCTCTCCGCCGCTCAGCGTTCCCGCTAACTGGTTTTTTCTTTCATATAGGCGGGGAAATCTAGTAAAAACTCGTTCAAAACTTTCCTTAATTTTTTTCCTGTCCTTCTCTAGATAAGCGCCTAATTCCAAATTCTCCATCACAGTGAGGTTGGCAAATACCCGTCGGCCTTCCGGCACATGGGAAATACCTTGTTTAACTATATGCTGGGCAGGCATTCCAGTTATATCTTTATCCATGAAGAAAATATTGCCGTTTTGAGGCCTCAACAACCCGGAAATCGTTCGCAAGGTAGTGCTCTTACCTGCTCCATTAGCTCCTATTAAGGTAACAATTTCACCTGCTTTTACCTCTAGGGAAACCCCTTTCAGTGCATGGATTGCGCCATACTTTACATCGATATTTTCAACCCTAAGCACGCTTGACCTCCTCTCCCAGGTAAGCTTCTATAACCTTGGGATCGTTCTGTATCTCTTCCGGGGTTCCATGAGCTATAACTTTTCCGTAGTCCAACACATAGATGCGTTCACATATACCCATTACTAAAGACATATCATGTTCTATGAGCAGTATAGTTAAATCAAACTCATTCCTTACCCAGCGAATCAAATTCATCAATTCTCTGGTTTCCTGAGGGTTCATGCCTGCCGCAGGTTCATCAAGTAGTAACAAGCGAGGACGAGCAGCTAAAGCCCTGGCAATTTCTAACCGTCTTTGTTCTCCGTAGGGCAAGTTCTTCGCAAGTTCATTTTTTTTATGATCTAATCGAAATATTTTTAAAAGTTCTTCCGCTTTTTCGGTCATAATCTTTTCTCCGGCATTAAAACCCGGCAGGCGCAAAATAGTACTTAACAATCCATATTGACCGTGCCAGTGGCAAGCAATCTTGACATTATCTAACACCGTTAGGTCGGCAAAAAGACGAATATTTTGGAAAGTACGGGCCATACCCATGGCGGTAATCTGGTACGGTTTGCTTCCGGTTATGTTTTTGCCGGCAAAATATATATTTCCTTCGGTAGGAGGGTATACGCCGGTAAGAAGATTAAAAATGGTGGTTTTACCTGCCCCGTTAGGCCCAATCAGTCCTACCAGTTCCCCTGGGTATAGTTCTATCTGACATCTAGATACAGCCGTTAGTCCGCCAAAGACCTTAGACAGTTGTTCCACTTTGAGTACCGGTTCCACGACTTTCACTCCTGTTCTTGCGGAATAAATCAAAGCTTAATTCCTTTGTTCCCATTAGTCCCTGTGGACGGTAAATCATCACTACCAGCAGAATAACAGAATATATAACCATGCGAAGGGCGGCTAGATCCTGTAGTAAGGCATTAATACCTGTAATTACTACGGCAGCTATAATTGAACCCGTCAGGCTTCCCAGCCCACCTAGAACTACCATAACCAGAGCGTCAAAGGATTTCAGAAAAGAAAAGGTATTCGGTTGAATCAAGAAGAAATAATGGGCGTATAAAGAGCCGGCTACCCCTGCAAAAAAAGCGCCAATGGAAAATGCCATAACTTTATACTTGGTGGTGTTGATGCCCATAGTTTCCGCAGCAATTTCGTCCTCCCTTACCGCTAAACAAGCTCGCCCGTGCGTAGAATTAATAAAATTACGTAAAATTACCACCGTTAAAACCGTATAAAGGAATAGCCAGTTCCAGTTGGTCAGTTGGGGAATGCCGATCAAACCAGCTGCTCCCCCTACGTATTCGATGTTCAAGAGAATAACCTTTATAATTTCTCCCATACCTAACGTAGCGATGGCCAAATAATCTCCCCGCAGCCTCAATGTAGGTATTCCAATCAGCACACCCATAATCGCAGCCGCAATTGCCCCAACCACGGTGGCCAACAGGAACGGCTGTCCGAACTTCATAGTTAGAACCGCGGAGATGTAGGCGCCGATTGCCATAAAACCGGCATGCCCCAAGGCCAGTTGCCCCGTAAAGCCAACAATCAAGTTTAGACTGGTAGCCATGATTATATTGATACCCATCAAAAACAAATTAACCTGCTGAAACGGGTTAATCAAATTCTTACTGATGGCTACGGATACCAAAAAATATACTGCCACCAACGCAACTACGATCAGAACTGTCTCCTTCGCCACTCTTCCTGCCTTTTTCATAAAGTTTCCCACCTACACTTTCTCTCCTGCGTCTTTGCCCAGAAGCCCCGAGGGCTTCACCAGAAGGATCAGAATTAGTATCCCGTACGCCACTGCGTCCCTAAACATGGAACTCCAATAGCCACTTACCAACGCTTCAATTATGCCCAGCAAAAACCCTCCGGCCATGGCCCCGGGGATAACGCCAATTCCTCCCAAAACTGCCGCTACAAAAGCTTTTAGACCCGGAACCAACCCCATCAGAGGATGGATGGTGTTATAGTAAATGCCCAACAATATCCCTGCTACCGCAGCTAAGGCGGACCCAAGGGCAAAAGTGAAGGAAATGGTGGTATCTACATTAATTCCCATCAGTCGAGCCGCATCCTTATCGAGTGAAACTGCTCGCATTGCTTTGCCCATTTTAGTTCGCTTTACGATATACTGGAGCATAACCATCATGACAACGGTTACAGCAAAAATTAAGATCTGACGGCTGGTTATAACCACCTGCCCGTTAAAAAACCTGTATTGTATATTTGGAATAACCTGCGGAAATGAACGGTATTCAGCCCCTAACACTAACAAACCCGTATTTTGTAAAAACAGCGACATTCCTATTGCCGTAATTAATGCTGCTAAGCGCGTGGAGTTCCTTAATGGTTTATAAGCTATCCGTTCAATCAACATGCCTAAAACAGCAGCTCCAGCCATGGATAAGATTAGCGAACTGAATAAATCAAGCCCCAAAACAGTGATCGAAAAAAAACCTATATAGGTCCCCACCATGAGTATTTCTCCGTGAGCAAAGTTAATCAATTGGATAATACCGTAGACCATAGTGTATCCCAGGGCTATCAAGGCATATATGCTTCCAAGCGAAACTCCGTTGAGTACTTGTTGTAAAAATTCTGCCAATTATGTCACTCCCATCCAGTCTTGAGATACAAAGGGAAAGGAGGGGGTATAAGACCCCCTCCATTCGACCCGGGTATTTTCCAAAATTATTCAGGCATTTTCTTAGTCCTGAGCTGTTGCTTACCGTCTACCATCTCGATTATCGCAATCTCTTTTACGGGGTTGTGCTGCTCATCAAAAGTTAGCTTACCAGTAACAGCATCAAAATCCTTGGTAGCTGCTAAAGCGTCTTTAATCTTTTCGGGGTCTGCTGCACCGGCGCGCTCGATAGCATCGGCAATCAGATAGGCGGCATCATAACCAAGAGCGGCGAAAGAACTCGGTGTTTCTCCATACTTCTCCTCGTAAGCCTTGACAAATTTTTGTACTTTTTCGCTGGGGTCTTGAGGGCTGTAATGGTTGGTGAAGAAAGTGTTGTTAAGCGCATCTGCGCCAGCAATTTCTACCAATACCGGGCTATCCCATCCGTCAGCGCCGAGGAAAGGAGCATCGATTCCCAACTCCCGACCTTGGCTGATAATTTTGCCCACTTTTTCATAGTAAGCCGGGACGTAAATAATGTCGGCTCCAGCATTCTTGAAGTTCGTCAAGACAGCCCGGAAATCCTGGTCTTCTTTGACAAATCCTTCCTCAGCAACAACTTCTCCACCCAGTTTCTCGAATTCCTCTGCAAAGACTTGAGCCAATCCTTTGCTATAGTCATTAGTGGTATCATAAAGAATTGCTGCCTTCCGTGCTCCCAAGTCATCGTATGCAAATTTAGCCCCGACAATCCCTTGCGGCGGATCGATGAAGCAAGTACGGAAAATATATTCCCTAGTATTGCCGTTATCATCCACCGTAACTTTCGGATTAGTAGCAGAAGTGGTCACAAGAGGAACTTTGTATTGAGTAGCTACTGGTACCGCTGCCAAAGTGTCACCAGTGGTAGCTGCACCCAAGTGAACAACCACTTTCTCCTGGGTGATTAATTTAGTGGCAACACTGGTCGATTCGGCAGCATCGGATTTGTTATCCAAAACAATCGGTTTAATAGTAGCGCCGTCGAGAACGCCTCCTGCGGCATTAATTTCTTCAAAAGCCAGCAATATCCCATTGACTGTTTGCTTGCCGAAGGTTGCTACGTCGCCGGAGAGTTCATAATTAACCCCTATCTTGATCTCTTCAACTTTAGCCGCTTCTCCGGTTTCTTTAGCTGGTTCTCCGCTTTCAGACGTTCCCTCTTTCTTCTCTCCGCTTTCACCGGAAGGGGTAGTACACCCAACAACTAGACCGGCAATTAACAATATAACCAAAAGCAGACTTAGCTTTTTTCCAAACTTCATGTTATAGACCTCCTTAAGCAGTCTGGTTTTCGGAAACAATGGCTCTAACCTTCTTTGTCCCTGCTCCCACCCCCAATTGGCCTACCTAAACTGCTACTCTTATTTCGGTAAGTCCGGCTCGAATCCTTCTTCATATTCACCCCATGCTTACAGTACAAGCTTACTATATTATATACTGCAGCCCTTCTTCTGTCAATTCCTGACAACTATGCATTCTAAAAAACTCACCCTTGGTTTTTACTATATAAAACCCTTATATCCCCTACTCTCCGGGTAAATCTCACTTGGTCAAAATACTCTAGCAGAGGAAGTACAAATTTACGGGAACTTTCGAGCAAATCCCTGGCTTCTCCCAGGGAAATCTGTTCATGCTTTGAAAGATAATTGCCAATCTTTTCTTGAGCTACTTTTACAGCATCGGCATGAAAAAAGAGATCTTCACTTACTTTGACTAGCTTGTCGGTACGCAATAAATAGCGCAGTAGCTCTTCCAGTTGTTCACCAGTAATTCCTATTCTATCTTGTATATGCGCCAAACTGGGAGGTTGAAATAAATTCTCTTTGAAAATTTGTTCAATCTGATTTAATATTCGTCTTTGTTTCGGATCAGGAATACATTGAAAATCAGATTTAGCTACAAAATTGCCCTTGATCCGGATTATTCCCTGCTGCGCCCAATGCTGTAATAAAAGATTGAAGGCTTTTGCGGACAGTAGGGCAAACTGGCGAGAACGCAATTCTTCTTTCGGAATACCTTCCCGCAAAGAAAAACGGCTATGATAATCCTCCAAAAGCTCCAGAGCATCCTTCTCCCAAATCTTTAATTGTTGAGCGTCCACTAAAAAAGTTTCCGTCTCCCCAGAAATTATTTGTATTAAATTTTTGTCTTTTAACTTGTTAGCAGCCTTAAGTACTTCATCCTTTAACATTCCTACTTTTTTAGCAACCTCCTGCAGTTCTATCAAGGGAACCGAATGGGACTTAACAGCCTGCAGGACTAATTCGGCAGGAGTCCCAGTCAATTTAGTGTCCAAAGCTTTTATGATCTCTGGACGAAATCTTTTGTGTTTTGCAGCCACCGGTTCCACCACAGTGCCTCCGCCTAAGGTATACATGGGTGAGTAATTGCGGATCACAAACCGGTCATTTTTTGCTGCCACTACCGGCTTTTCCATGACCATCTGAGCATAAGCCGTCTCACCAGGCAACAATTCATCGCGATCCAGCAGCACAACCCTCCCTAATATTTCGCTGGTACCAAGGTGCACACGCACCCTCGCCCGGTGTTGCAAAGGCTTCTCCATTCTGTTTAACAAATGTAACTTAACGTCCATACGATAGGAAGGTTGCCATACGCCCGGCGTTGCTAAAACATCTCCCCGCTCAACCTGATGCACCTCTAGTCCGGCCAGGTTGACCGCTACCCGCTGGCCGGCCAGTGCAGAAGAAACTGTTTCTCCATGAATTTGTAGGTTTCTAACTCTCGACCGCAAGCCATGGGGCAAAATCTCTAATTCATCTCCCGTGCGGATGCTTCCGCTCCAAAGGGTTCCGGTTACCACCGTGCCAAAACCGGTAACGGAAAACACCCGGTCAATAGGCAATCGGACATACCCCTCTGAAGATTTAGGAGGAGTAGTTTCAGCCAACTCCTCCAGCAGTCTGCGGAGCTCTGAAATACCTTCTCCTGTCAAGGCTGATACCGCTACCATCGGCGAATGTTCTAACACCGTCCCCCTGACCGTTTCTCTTACCTCTTCTTGAACGAGCTCCAGCCACTCATCATCTACCAGGTCCTTTTTAGTAATAACAATAATCCCCCGCTTTATCTGAAGCAAATCAATAATATCCAAATGTTCCTGGGTCTGAGGCATAACTCCCTCGTCGGCAGCAACGACCAGCAAGACCAAGTCAATACCGCCTACTCCCGCCAACATTTGTTTTATAAAACGCTCATGCCCGGGCACATCTACCAGCCCTAGTTTAAGGCCGTTAGAAAGAACCAAAGGAGCAAAACCTAACTCAATGGAGATACCTCTTTCTTTTTCTTCTTTCAATCGGTCCGTATCCACTCCGGTCAACGCTTTGACAAGCACTGTTTTGCCGTGATCTATGTGGCCGGCAGTACCCACAATGATGTAGTCCACCAAGATTCCCCCTTTGAGTTGTAAAACATCTGAAATCACAGACATGATTTGAGCCGTTCCACCAACAAGCTTATCTCGTCTTCGAAAACCGTTCTCAAATCCAGAACTATACAATCGTCCTTTATTCTGACCAGTACCGCTGGATCTCCTGTCCGCAAACAAGCTGCTACTTTCTCCGCCGAAAGGAATTTAGGCTTCACCGAAACCAATTTTGTCTTCAGCTCAGTCGTGGGAAGGGCTCCTCCTCCTGCCTGGGAAAAACCATCGGTTAGGAATACCGCTGCTTTATCGCCTATTTCTTTTTTCAACTCTCCCGCCAGCTTTCGAGCCCGAACGGCAATTAATTCCTCCGGCATGGTTAGCATTCTTAACGTTGGAATGTTTTCTATTGCCTTTGTCTCATCCAAATACTCTCTTAAAGTGGCTTCCAGCGCCGCCAAGGTAAGTTTGTCAATTCTTAGAGCTCTGGTCAGCGGATTTTTCTTCATGGCTGCTACATAGTCCTTTTTCCCTACGATAATCCCTGCCTGGGGTCCGCCCAACAACTTGTCCCCGCTAAAGGTTACCACATCTACCCCTGCCGCAACACTGTCTTGAACCCGCGGTTCGTCCTTAATACCATATTGCTGTAGATCTATCAGAAAACCGCTTCCCAAATCCTCTAAAACTGGAATGTTATATTTTTTCCCCAGTTCCACTAATTCTGACGCAGTAGTTTCATGAGAAAAACCTACAATCCTGTAATTACTGGTATGTACTTTCAAAAGAAGAGCCGTGTTCTCTGTAATGGCCTGCTCGTAGTCCTGTATATAAGTCTTATTAGTCGTTCCTACTTCTACTAATTTCACGCCGCTCTGTTTCATAACTTCCGGAATGCGAAACGAGCCACCTATTTCTACCAGTTGGCCTCTTGAGACTATAGCTTCTCGACCGTTGGCCAGGGTGTTGAGCGCTAATAATACGGCGGCCGCATTGTTGTTAACAACCAGGGCCGCTTCCGCCCCGGTTAAACGAGTCAATAAGTCTTCAACATGTTCGTACCGGGAACCCCGCGACCCTTTTTCCAAATCTATCTCAAGGTTACAATAAGTAGAAGCGATTCTCCTCACTGCCTCCTGAGCTTTGGGGCTTAATACAGACCTGCCTAGGTTAGTATGCACAATTACGCCTGTAGCGTTGATAGCCGGCCGCAAATTGCTCTGGCTTTTTTTAATTACTAGTTTCTCCGTTCGCAACACAACTTCGTCAATTGTTAAGGTTTCCTCGGCTTTCATACCGGCAATCAAATTCTGCCGATATACATCCAAAACTTCCCGCACACTTTCTACTACCAAAGTACGAGGATAATCCTCCAGTAAATTTTTAATTCTTTCGTTTTGAAGCACTTGTTCAACCGCAGGAATTCTCTGCAACGACTTTTGTTTTTGACCGTCCATAATCGCCCACCTTTCCCAGGGTGGATATTATTTATGTCTTTTTTCTAATGTATTCTACCTTAAATCATTTTTTTTGTAAAACATCGGCCCTAAGGTAGTGTTTAAAAAAAAAGAGCCTCTTTGGGCTCTGGATAATCAAACAGCATCCCTGATTAAAGCAATCCAGGTATTAGTATCTACTACGCCGGTAACGGGAAGTCCTTTTTGTCTCTGAAACGCTTTGACTGCTGCTTCTGTCCGGGGACCAAATATACCGTCAATAGGGCCTGGATCAAATCCTGCTCTGGTCAGCAATAGTTGAAGCACTCTGACCGCCGGACCACGAGAGGTTCGCCTTAACGTTGGAAAGAAATCGACTCCAGGAGCACCGATAGGGATATTAATTATTTGTCCAGGAAATATTAAATCCGGGTCACTAATTTGAGGGTTAGCAGCTATTAGGAGAGCCAAGCTAATATTAAACCGACGAGCAATACTCGACAAAGTATCCCCTGGCTGTACTACATACTGCATGTAAAAGCCTCCCCTACTCCAAAGTTTTCCTAACCTATTCTATGATTGGGAGTAGGAAAGGGTTAACAACTTGTTCACGTTATAATTGAATAATCTGTTCCTCAAACTGAGTCAACTTTTCCAATCCGTTCTTTCGTACCACAAAAGTATTTTCTATACCTACCGTTCCGTATTCGGGAAAGATAAACTTGGGTTCCAAAGCAATAACCATGCCCTCCTGAAGAGAAACAGGAAACTTTCTGGCTATGACCGGTAACTCGTCCAGTTCAAGTCCTACCCCATGTCCAACAAAAGACACTTTTTCTCCATAACCCATAAAGTGGGCTCCAAAACCTGAACTTTCCGCCATATCCAGAGCCATTTGATACAGGTCCTGGCATACTGCCCCTGGACGAGCAGCCTCTACCAAAGCCTCTTGAATTTCCAAGGCGACTTGGTGAGCTTTAACCAGTTTTTCCGGTAAGGAACCGATAACAAAGATTCTGGTCATATCGACTATGTACCCATTATAGAGTCCAACATAGTCAATAAATATAGGTTCATTTTCTTCTACAATTTTCCAACCCGCACCTAAAGGATAGGCGGGAGAAGGCCCCGGTCCACCGGTAGGTCCGTCAAAATAGCTTTTTACGGCTCCGCTTTTCCCAGACATAAGGTTTCCGTAAAAGAGTTCCTGATCAAAACCCCTAAGTCGTACGCCCCCCTGATGACCTGACCGCCTCGCAAAGAACTCAATTCTTGCCGCCAGTTCCAATTCCGAAATTCCAGGTTTCAACTCCTGTGCAATATTGCTGAACACCTTCTCCTGTAATCGAGCCGATTGCTTTAATAAGTCAATTTCGTAAGGCGATTTAATCATACGTATCTCCCGGATAGTTGAACCAATATCAACAATTTGCCACTCAGGAAAATGTTCCTGATACCACCGGAAATGGCGAACAGGCAAAACATCAAGCTCCATTCCTATATGTGCCTTGGGTTGATAACAACCAAAACTTTTCATTATCTCGATCACTTTTCTCTGACTGGGCAAATAAACCACATGACGAAGAGGAGATTCTTTTTGTGCTCTCTCAAAATCTTTCTTGACCATTAGCAGGGATTCTCCAGTAACCGGTACATAAAGATAAGCCTGTTGTGCCGTTCCCGTGAAATAAAATAGGTCTGCTCTGTACAATATTAAAGCACCATCCAAGTTCTGTTCTTGCAAGGCATGTTGAAGCTTTTCTATACGCCGATAACATTCCTCGGCCGGTGTATGTTCCATAATCAATCCTCCTTCTGTCTGCAGCTTACTGGAAGCAGTTTTGTTCACCAATCATAAAAAAATAACCTTCTTAAAGGTTATTTTAAATTTAGAAGAACCATTTCCCTTTTTAAAATTCATTTTCTTTTCTCTTTCCTTTTTTCTTTAAAATCCCTGTCTGCTCCCGAAAGGCAGTTAACTATTTCTTCTCTCATTTTCTTCTCCATAAGGGAGAGGAATATACTGGACCGAAGGACGGCGCTGCGGAGGCTGAGGATAAAGTTCCATTAACAGATATATTTCTTTGAACAGTTTTTTGCTAACTGGCAGCCCCCAACTTTCAAGCTGTTCACAAGTTATGGGGTAGTCGTGGGTCCACCGGCCTTCGGTTAAGGCTTTAGCAATTTCTCTGGCTTTTTCTTCGGACATTTTTTCTTTCAGCAGAGTAAACACATAATTTTCTACTTGAGCCACGGCCTTGCGAGCCACGTCAGCTAGAATAAGCGTTCTATCTTCTACTCTATTAACGTCCTTTTCCCTGACCGTATTTAAAATGGATACGGCAGGATACTGTCCTAACTGAGGATCTACAGGACCTAATACAGCATTTTCATCCATCACTATTTCATCGGCAGCCAGGGCAATTAAAGTACCCCCTGACATGGCATAGTGAGGCACGAAAACCGTAACTTTAGCCGGGTGCTTCTGTAACGCGTGAGCTATCTGTTCTGCTGCCAATACCAGGCCGCCGGGTGTATGTAATATCAAATCAATAGGCATATCGTCAGGAGTAAGACGAATGGCTCTCAAAATCTGCTCCGAATCCTCAACATTAATATATCTACTAATGGGCAGACCCAAAAAACTAAGGGATTCCTGGCGATGTATCATGGTAATTACCCTGGAGCCTCGCTTTTTCTCTATTTTGCGTATAAGTTTGACTCTCATTGCCCTCAGTTGATGCTGCTTCCATAACGGCAAAAGACTTAGAATAATAAATATGGTCCAAAAAAGGTCAAACCCAGACATTTTATTTTCGCTCCTTTTTCTATACCTTTATGTTTAACTCATCCTAAATGCTCTTATTTAGGTCTATGTCTATGAATATTTTGCAACCAGGCAATCAAAAATATTAATGAGACAAAACTTCCAGAAGGGAGGACTTTTCTTTGGCTCTCGTCCGTTGGGATCCACTTCGAGAATTAAGCCAATTGAGAAACCAGATGAATCAAGTATTTGAGCGTTTATACGACCCCTTTATGTTACAACGCTATGAAGCCTACGAACCGAAACTTGATGTTTACGAAACCGACACAGAGGTAATAGCTACGGCTGAAATACCGGGATTGGAAAACAAAGAAGACCTCCAAGTTTCCGTTACCGAGGACAGTTTATCCATCCAAGGAGAATTAAAAAGAAAAAGTGAGATCAAAGAACAAAATTTCTATCGCTCAGAGCGCTTCTTTGGCACCTTTTCCCGTACCATTCCTCTCCCTGCCAGGGTAGAACCAGACAAAGCTAAAGCTTTTTATAAAAACGGGATTTTGGAGGTGCGAATACCCAAGGTGGGAGACACCAGGAAAAAGATTATTCCAGTAGACATTCATTAGCTACCAAAAGACGGCTCTTCCGCCATGAAGAACCGTCTTTTTTTCTCTCTCAAAGCAAACTTTTTTCAGATGTCTTGTATAAAAATTCCGCTAACAGCATATACTCTAGCCGTACAGAGTCGTGTGAGGGAGGTTTAAAATGTCTAGTTTTTCATCTTTTATATTTCGACGACATTCAGCACCTGAACTTCGTCTCCCCCCAAAAATTAAGTATCATTACGAAGACCCCCACGTTGTATATAACCTTAGCCAAACATTAAAAAAACACCTGGCAGTACTGGATCCTAAGCAAAATCGTCCTCTTATCGTCCTTGGTATTGGAACCGATCGTTCAACCGGCGATAGCTTGGGTCCTTTGGTAGGCACCAAATTACAAGAAATGACCAAAGATCTAACTATTTATGGCTCTTTAGATGAGCCGGTTCATGCGAGCAATTTGGAACAGAAACTAAAAGAAATAGGCGCGAATTATGATAATCCTCTTATTATTGCCGTTGATGCATGCCTCGGCCTTAGCGAAAACATAGGTTTTATAACCTTGGCTCCCGGTTCCCTGAAACCGGGAGCCGGTGTGCACAAGAATTTGCCCCCGGTGGGACATGTTCATTTTACCGGTACTGTAAATGTTGGAGGATATATGGAATACTTTGTCTTGCAGAATACCCGGCTTAACCTAGTCATGAAAATGGCCAACAAAATAGCTTTGAGTATTTATCACGGTTGTCTTCAGCTACAGCCGGTTAAAACCAGAGCAGGTATCTCTTCGGAAAAAATTCAGTAAATACTTTATAATAATCGAGCCTCATTTATGATCAATTCCAGTTGACATCCTAAAAAAGCCGCAGCCCTACGGCACATTAACATTTTAGTTAGGAACATTTCAAAATATTCCATCACCGGACAAATAGTGGTATCAATAGACAGCCGGATACGAATTATTCGATTATCGGAATCTATTTCCAGAGAGGATTTTTCCACCGCGTAGTTAACCCGGTCACGAGGTGTAAACGCCGCTTTATCAAACTTCCGCACACGGGTACGATGTACGTCAGCCTTATCGGCAATAATTACCGCAGCCGATACGGCGCTTACCACGTATCCACTTTTTTCTTCATGACTGCCCACAGCTCCCATTATGACAGCAATTTCCTCCGCAGGCATCCCCATTTTCTTAAGAATCTCATATAAAATAAAGCCACCGATTCGTCCATGTTCATACCGACTTACCAAGTTGCCTAAATCATGAAGGTATCCCGCTATAGCCGCCAATTCCGCCTCCCTTTCCGGGTATCCCAGAGATTTTAGGATGCGATAACTGTTGGCCGAAACCATCTCTACGTGACGGTAGCTGTGTTCTATCGCACCCATATGCCCTAAATATTCATGGGCTTTCTTCATGTACGCATTAATTTCCTCATTATTTACTATATCTGCCAGCTTAATCAATATATACCCTCCCCCGGTACATCAATATTGCACCCCTGCGGGTGCAATATCTAGTGAAGTAGACGCTTTACGTTTTCCAACACTTCCTCCGCCGATTTCCCACGGGCGTCAATTACCGGCACGGCAAGCTTTATATCTTCCATCTCCATCAGGTCCCTGTCTGTACCACTAATAACTGCCGCGGTTATCTCCTCCCCCTTACCCTGTCCCAGGGTCACCGTTTTAAATCCTGCAGCTTCCAATGCCTGCCTTACGTTTTCCAACCCTTCTTCCACCCCAACTACTCTGGCCATTAAGACACCCCTTTTTTTGAGCTTACGGGGATATTATGTTCCCTAATACCGTTGATTATTCTGCAAAAGCTCAATTACTTCTTCATCACTTACCTGCCTGAAGTCTTCGTAAAATTGCCCTACTGCGTAAAAAGGCTCGGGGGAAGCCAGGCAAATCAAATCATCTACCTGCTCTTTCAGCATACTCACGGTATCCGGGGGTGCGACGGGAACCGCCAGGATTATCCTTCGGGCTTTTTGCTTTTTTAGACCTTGGAGAGCAGCCTGTACCGTAAATCCCGTAGCTATTCCATCATCTACTAAAATGACAACTTTATTATGAACATCGGGAGGTTCTGTATTCTGCCGGTATAATTTCATCCGCCGCTTAATCTCCTCCAATTCCCGTTCTTCCACCCGCTTCAACTCTGTCTTGGAAATATTAAATTTGTTAACCAGGTCATCATTGTACAGTGTGGTCCCGTCAGGAGTTATGGCTCCCAAGGCCAGCTCCGGATTAAAAGGGGCTCCAATTTTTCGCGTAATAATTATGTCTAAATTAGCCTGAAGCATTGAAGCAACAGGAGCAGCTACCACCACTCCCCCTCGGGGGATACCTAACACGAAGATATCTCCTTGAAGGGGAGGAATAGATTGGGCCAGCATTTTACCTGCTTCTTCGCGGTTTTTGAACCTGATCATTCCTGTAGCCTCCTATATCTCCGACCATGGCCTCGTTGATGGCCTGCTTTTCCTCTTCACTCAGATGATAGATGGAATCTCCATTAACGACTGGTTTGGTAAAAATTCGAGTCTCCTCCCGTCCATAAATACTACTGATTACTACACCGTTACCTTCTTGATCTAGCAACGCCAGGGCAAAACTCAAATTACTCCCTACTTCTGGAAAAGCGTTAAACCTAACCAGACCTATGTGTTGCACGCTGCGAGCCAGAGTCTGTTTAATGTGCAACAACTGCTGTTCAAGATTTTCCGTTTTTTCTTTATTCTCAACTGCAATATCGGCATATTCACCGATTCTTTTTTCCAAAGATATTCCCTTCGCTCCCCTCATTAATCTCTCGTATCGGTATCTCAAACTGCGGAAGCGTAATCCGAGCATTATGAGAAATAAGAGCATAACTGCGATAATAACAGATTGGATGGCAAACCAGAGACCGATATTCTTCTCTATTAATCCTATTATCCCAGAGTCCACAGCTATCCTCCTTCTACTCCTTGTAAATGTCTCTAGATTCCATACGTTTCGGTTAAAATCCTCCTTCTTAGGTTGTTACGATCTCCTTCAGGGCATTTAGGCAGGCCTCTATATCCTCTACCGTATTAAAATAAGAACAACTTATTCTAACGGTACCCTGTTGAAAAGTTCCAATAGTCCGGTGGGCCCTTGGTGCACAGTGTAAACCCGATCTAACCCCTATGTCGAATACCTGGTCTAAAACAAAGGCTATTTCCCCTGAGTCCCTGTCTTCGATATTTAAAGATACAACGGCAACCTGTAATTCTGGATCCTTCGGCCCGTATACCTTTATTCCGGGAATGTTCTCCAGTTCCGATAATAAACGGGTCAGAAGTTCTTTTTCATGACGACGTATATTTTCTAACCCTATTTTTTCAATAAAATCGATTCCAGCGGCCAGACCGGCTATGCCTACCGTATTCAGGGTGCCGCTTTCAAAACGCTCCGGCAATACTTCCGGCTGGTAATCCAATTCCGACTGGCTTCCAGTACCCCCTGTTATTAGCGGTTCCAGTTTTACTCCTTCCCGGATATATAGTCCCCCAGTACCGGGAGGCCCCAGCAAACCTTTGTGCCCCGAAAAAGCTAATAGGTCTATAGGAGTTTCTTCCAAATTAATCTTCAAAGAACCGGCCGTTTGGGCGGCATCTACAAGAAAAACGATATCTTTCTCCCGGGCTATTTTAGCAACTTCCTCTACAGGCATAATGGTTCCCGTTACATTTGAAGCATGTGTCAAAGCAATTAACTTAGTATTATGTCTAATGGCCTTCCGTATATCTTCGGGATCCAAGCTCCCTTGCGAATCACATTCAACGACTGTAACTTCTACACCTTTCTTTCTTAACTCATTTAAGGGGCGAATTACTGAGTTATGCTCCATACTGCTGGTGATAGCATGGTCGCCCGGGCGCAAAAGGCCTTTAATTCCTAAATTCAGGGCTTCGGTAGCGTTGGAGGTAAAAACTATATGATTAGGGTCTTTCACCCCGAAGAAGTTCGCAAGTTTCTCTCTGGCTTCAAAGACTATCCGCCCGGCATCCAGAGCCAGGCGGTGGCCCCCCCTACCCGGATTAGCGCTAATCTTCAGGGCATTCTCCATTGCCTGCCATACCTCAGGAGGTTTCGGCCAGGTTGTAGCAGCATTATCCAAGTAAATCAATGCATATTCCCCCTTTACATTTTCCCCTGCCCCTGCGTCAGACAGCATTTTGTCCCGCGAAAAACGAGCAGGGTTTCCCCTGCTCACCTTTGATAAGGCAACATATCCTGGTCTATACTACTAAATTCTCCCTGATGAATTTCTATTAAGCCTTTATCTGCCAATTCCTTGGCCACTTCATACAAAGAACTTTTTTCTTCTGGCAGTTTCTGAACGAAGCGGTTGATATCTTGAGGTGGTACTTTGGCCGTAAATCGAATCCCGCCATACTTTAAATAGTATTTTTTGGGCATTTGATACCTCCTCAATGTAAATTTCTCTCTATACTTTAATCTTTCTCTATTTTTCAGAAATATTCGTGCCCTTCAATTTATTATCTCTATAGTGTTTCACGTGAAACATTATCTCCGGTCTTTTGTCAGTTTAAAAATGTTTCACGTGAAACACCATCCTTTAAAATTCTTCTTGCGGGAGAATAAGCTCAACAATTCGCCCCAAATCTTCCTGACTATAAAAGTCTATCTCTATTTTCCCTTGCTCCCCGCGTTGTTTTATTTTCACCCTGGTACCCAAAAAGCTTTCCAGTCGCTCCGCAATATCCCTATAGACAGGATCTAATCTGGCCCCCCTGTTGCTATCTCGCCCTTCTCCTTTTTCCGTTTGCTGTTCCTTAAACTTCCTCACCAGGGCCTCTGTCTCCCGTACCGATAATCCTTTCGCCACCACCCTGTTCGCTAATTCTTCCTGCACCGCACTGTCTTCTACCGCAAGCAAAGCCCTAGCATGTCCGGCTGTTAGCAGGCCTTCTGAAACCATATCCTGTACAGAACAGGGTAAACTCAAAAGTCGCAAAGTATTAGCAATGAAAGACCTGCTCTTGCCCACCCGTCGAGCGACTTCTTCTTGGGTTAACTTAAACTCTTCAATAAGCGTTCGATACGCCCAGGCTTCCTCTAAAGGATTTAGGTCCTCCCGCTGAACATTCTCAATCAGTGCTGCTTCTGTGGCTTCTCGATCAGACATTTCTTTAATTATAGCCGGAATAGTTTTCATTCCCAGCTTGCAGCAAGCTCTCCATCTGCGTTCTCCAGCCACCAATTCATAATTTCCATTTCCTAAAGGCCTAACTACAACCGGCTGTACTATTCCATGCTGCTTAATTGAATTCGCCAGTTCTTCCAGTTTTGCATCATCAAATTCTTTCCGGGGTTGATACCTGTTAGGATTGATGGATTCTACCTTTAATTCAACCACTTCTCCCTGTCCTCTATCACCTTTGCCTTCCAAAGAAGGAACACTAGGTATCAAAGCCTGTAATCCTTTTCCCAATCCTCTCTTAGCCATTTTCAATCACTTCCTTTGCCAACTCAAAATAAACTTCCGATCCTCTGCATTTGGGATCATACATAATAACCGGCAACCCGTGGCTAGGTGCTTCGCTTAACCGAACGTTGCGAGGTATTATGGTCCTAAAGACTTTATTTTTAAAAAAACTCTTAACTTCATCTACCACCTGGATGGAAAGATTAGTCCGCGCATCAAACATAGTCAAAAGGACGCCTTCTAACTGGAGCCGGGGATTCAAATGCTTCTGTACTAACTGTATCGTATTCATTAACTGCCCTAACCCTTCTAAGGCGTAGTACTCGCATTGTATGGGGATTATGAGACTGTCCGCTGCAGTGAGGGCATTAATAGTGAGCAATCCTAATGAGGGAGGAGAATCGATAATAACGTAATCATAATTCTCTTTTTCCGGTGACAATGCCTTTTTCAGTTTCATTTCCCGGGAGATGGCAGCTACCAACTCAATTTCCGCTCCTGCTAACTGTATGGTAGCTGGAACCAAGTGTAAATTTTCTACCCGGGTTTCCTGGATAACACTTTTTAGAGGCAAGCCGTTAATAATTACGTCATAAATGCACCGTTCTACTTCCATTCGGTTAAAACCTAAACCGCTGCTGGCATTTCCCTGGGGGTCAATGTCAATTAACAACACCTTCTTCCCCAGAGTCCCCAGACAAGCCCCTAGGTTTACGGCCGTAGTTGTCTTGCCCACTCCCCCTTTTTGATTCGCAATTGCTATAACCTTTGCCATATTTTTCACCACCTGTACTGCCCCGGCTTGACTTGCCTAAATATATTCCACAACAGGACACAACTTCCCTCCCTCTAGGAGTTAAAATTCCAGTAAACACACAGAATAAAAGCCGGATTTCTGCAGCCTCACAAAGGCCTTTTGGCAGGAATTCCGGCTCTACGGGGAAACTTCTCCGGTGTTTTTAACACTTTACGAACTACAATCAACGTTCTTTTCTCCCTCATCCGTGGGAGAATACATCTTTCTACCTTTTCTACTTTACCTCCTAACTCTTCTAACGCTGTTTCCGCCTGCTTTAATTCTATTTCACCTTCCGGACCCTTCAAGGCTAAAAAAACACCATTTAACCGTACCAACGGCAAGCAGTATTCAGCTAAAACGTTTAACGGGGCAACAGCCCTGGCTACAGCCGTATCAAATTCTTCTCTAAACCCTCGCTCTTGGCCTAAATCCTCAGCCCTTGCATGAACCGCCTTTACTTCTTCTAGCTCCAATTGGTTAATAACTGCTTGTAAAAAAGTGATTCGTTTCTTCGAAGCGTCTACTAACACTAAAAACAATCGAGGTTCCCAAATTTTGAGCGGTATTCCGGGAAAACCAGCCCCTGTACCAACGTCTACAACCTTCGCCCGGGGTGGAAAATCGACTGCCTTAATACTGAGCAGAGAATCTATAAAATGCTTTATTACCACTCCTTGCTCATCGGTAATGGCAGTCAAATTAAACTTCTTGTTCCAAGTCTTTAGCAAGTCCTTGTAAATGAGAAGTTTTTTAACCTGTTCTTCCGCAAGTTTTATTCCTACCTCTTCAGCGACCTGTAAGAGTAATTCTTCCCCGGTTCTCACTGTCCTTCATCCCCTGATTGCCGCCTGCGTTGTTCCAGATATACCAGCAAAACATTAATATCCGCAGGAGAAACTCCTGAGATCCGACTGGCCTGTCCGATGGAGGTCGGCCTGATACGATCCAGCTTTTGTCTGGCTTCCAAGGAAAGACCCTTAATTTCCCGGTAGTCAATGTCCCCAGGAATACGTCGCTTTTCTAGCTTTTCAAACCGTTCCACTTGAGCCATTTGTTTTTTAATATAACCTTCATACTTGATCTGTATCTCCACTTGTTCCCTGACCTCAAGAGGTAGTTCCGGCTTCTCTTCTCCCATAGCCACGATATCCTCATAGTTCAATTCCGGCCTTCTCAACAATTCAGCTAAACTGGTTTTCTGTCTTATTGGACTGCTTCCTTTAGCCTCGAGAATCTCCTTAACCTTTTGATTCGTAGGATCCACCGCTGAATTCCGGAGTCTTTGAATTTCTTTTTCAATCTGTTCTTTCTTACGAAGAAATTTCTCGTACCTTTCCTTCGAAACCAATCCAACTCTATATCCTATTTCCGTTAACCGTAAGTCGGCATTATCTTGGCGCAATAACAGGCGATATTCGGCCCGTGACGTTAACATCCGGTACGGTTCATTAGTACCCTTAGTGACCAAATCGTCGATCAAAACACCTATATAAGCATCCGAACGTTTTAAAACTAAAGGCTCTTCTCCTTTAACTTGTAACGCTGCATTAATTCCGGCCATCAATCCCTGTGCGGCCGCCTCTTCATACCCAGAAGTCCCGTTGATCTGTCCTGCAGTAAACAAACCGCCAATTTCTTTGGTTTCTAAGGTCGGTTTTAATTGCGTAGGTACTACGTAATCATACTCAATAGCATATCCTGCCCTCATCATTTCCACATTTTCTAATCCTTTGATAGTGCGAAGCATTTCCAACTGCACATCTTCCGGAAGACTGGTAGACATCCCCTGTACATACATTTCATACGTATGGAGACCTTCCGGCTCCAAAAAAACTTGGTGACTCGTTTTGTCCGCAAACCTAACCACTTTATCTTCAATGGAAGGACAGTACCGAGGACCTACACCTTCAATAATTCCACTGTACAGGGGAGAGCGATGTAAATTATTTCTGATTATCTGATGGGTTTTTTCGTTAGTGTAAGTCAGCCAACAAGGTACATTCGGGCGTTCAATGTTTGTACTTAAAAAAGAAAAGAATAGAGGTCGGTCATCCCCTGGTTGCTCAATCATGACATCAAAATTAACACTGCGGCGGTCAACCCGGGCCGGAGTTCCCGTCTTAAATCTTCCCATTTCCAAACCGAGATCCCGCAAACTTTGAGCCAACTCTACCGCAGGAAACTGACCGTTGGGTCCGCCGCTATAATAAACATCTCCAATTATGATACGGCCGCGAAGATAAGTCCCAGTGGTAACTACCACTGCACGTCCCAAGAATTTAGCCCCCGTCCGGGTTAAAACTCCCTCCACTCTACCCGATTTGACCAGTATTTTTTCAACTATGGCTTGTTTAACATCCAGGTTATCTTGCCGCTCCAAGGTTAAAGTCATTTCCCTTTGATATAGTTTTTTGTCCGTCTGCGCTCTAAGTGCATAAACCGCCGGTCCTTTTCCCGTATTTAGCATTCTGATTTGAATATAGCTTTTGTCGGTATTAATCCCCATTTCTCCCCCAAGGGCATCTATTTCTCGCACTAGATGCCCTTTAGCCGGACCACCAACCGCAGGGTTACACGGCATAAGAGCAATATTATCTAAACTCAAAGTTAACAACAGTGTACGACAACCCATCCTGGCGGATGCCAAAGCCGCTTCACAACCGGCATGACCAGCTCCTATCACTATAACGTCATATTTACCGGCAAGATATTCCATGGGCAACACCTCTATTTCCCGATACAGAATTCAGCAAAAATACGGTCCAAAATATCTTCTTCAACTGTTTCCCCTGTAATTTCGCCCAACGCCTCCCAGGCCGCCTTTAAATCAATAGCGTATAAATCGGCAGGCATGCCTTCTTCTATGGATTTCAAAGCATCCATGATGTGGGCCTGCGCTTTCTGCAATGCCTCTTTATGTCGCAAGCGGGTCACCAGCGTTTTTTCTCCTACCTGTACCTCTCCCTCAAATACCATTTCTAATATTTTATTCTCCAGTTCTTCTAGTCCGATTTCTTCCGTCGCCGATATTTTCAGATACGGCTTGTCTCCTACCAGTTTCCTTAATTCAGCAGGATCAATCCTTCCCTCATCCAAGTCAATTTTATTGATCAGGACAATAGCTTTTTTATCCCGCAGCATGTTGGCAATCTCAATATCCTCTTTCGTAATTCCGGTATACGCATCCAGCACAAAAAGTACTAAATCAGCTTTGGCAAAAAACTCTCTCGATCGTTCCACTCCCATTTTTTCAACCACGTCTTCTGTTTCTCGGATGCCGGCAGTATCAATAATCCTCAAAGGAATACCGCCGACATTAATAATTTCCTCAATTATATCTCGCGTTGTGCCTGGAATATCAGTCACTATAGCCCGTTTTTCTTTAAGCAAGGCATTTAGTAGACTAGATTTACCAACGTTTGGCCTACCGATGATGACCGTGCTCAACCCTTCCCTATAGACTTTACCTTTGTCCGCTTCCCGTATTAATTTGGAAATTTCTTCTTTAACCTTTTTACACCTGCTTACCAGTTCACCCTCGGACAATTCTTCAATTTCTTCTTCCGGAAAATCAATACTAGCCTCCACAAAGGCAAGGATTTCTAACAATTCTGACCGAAGGTTGGTAATTTTCTCGGATAATTTTCCTTGTAATTGATTCAAAGCCAAGTCCAAGCCTGCATCAGTCTTAGCACGGATTATATCTATAACCGATTCCGCCTGCGCTAAGTCTATCCTACCATTTAGGAAGGCTCGCTTGGTAAACTCTCCCGGTTCGGCAAGCCTGGCCCCAGATCTAAGTACCAGTTCTAGCGTTCTTCTTAAGGGGACTATGCCTCCGTGACAGTTAATTTCAACTACATCTTCCGCCGTATAACTCCGCGGTTTCCTCATTACTGAAATCAGTACTTCGTCTACCACTTCTCCATTTTCAGGATTTACAATATATCCTAAAGATAAGGTATGAGAGCCTACCTCATGAAGCTTGACTCCCCGCTGAGAACGAAAAATTTTCTCCACTATATTTATAGCTTCATTTCCGCTTACCCGAACTATCCCAATGCCGCCTTCACCCAAAGGAGTAGATATAGCGGCTATCGTATCATAAATCAACAAATTTCACCTCTCGCAAACTTAATAAAAACCCAGTAATTATACTGGGTTTTTCAAGGTCTTATTATTTATTTTTCAGTGAAATAACTACTTTTCTGTATGGTTCCTCCCCTTCACTGTAAGTATAAACACTGTTGTCGTTTTGTAACGCCGTATGAATGACCCTTCTTTCATGAGGATTCATAGGTTCCAAGACGATTCGATTTCCCGTCCGCTTAACTTTTTCTGATAACCGACGAGCCAGCCGTATTAAAGTTTGTTCCCGGCGGGAGCGATATCCTTCCACATCCAAAATAATTTTTATCCTTTTCTCTACCTTCCGATTCACCACCAGATTCACAAGGTATTGTAATGCATTTAAGGTCTCTCCTCTTCTCCCAATTAAAATTCCTAAGTCGGAACCGGTAAGCGTTAAATATGTATATTCGTCCTTCTGAGCGATCGAAATATCGGCGTGAACACCCATTCGTCGAATTAGTCCCAAGAGAAATTCCTGCGCAATTCTGATCGGATCTTCTTTCAGGGTAACTCTTACTTTCGCCAATTTACTACCTATGAGGCCAAATAACCCTTTACTAGGATGTTCTAAGATCTCCACCTCAACTTCTTCCCTTTCGGCCTGTAACTCCTCCAGAGCCATATTCACCGCTTCTTCAACAGTTTTCCCGCTTACCTCAATGCTTTTCATTTGGCCCTAACTTCCTCCTTTACCGCCAGGGGTTGCCTGTTGATGATAATTTGTTGCACAGCACCAACTACACTGAAAACAACCCAGTATAAAGACAAGCCTGCCGGAAAACCTCTGCTTATGACTGCTAGCATTATAGGCATCATATAGAGCATAGTTTTTTGGGTCTGATCTTGAATATTCGGGCTGGTCACCTTCTGCTGCAAATATTGAGTGACCCCTACCAAAATAGGTAATAGTAACGGATCGGGATTACCCAAATTGTCAATCCATAAAAACTTAGCATGGGCTAAGTTCACATAATCGGGATGTTTGGTAGGATCAAAGAAAACTTGCAAAGATCTGAACAAAGCAATTAAAATCGGCATTTGAATTAGAAGCGGCCAACACCCGGCAAAAGGGTTTGCTCCGTGTTCTTTATAGAGTTTCATCAGTTCTTCCTGGGATTTTTGAGGATTCTTTTTATATTTTTCCTGAATTTCCTTAACCTTAGGCTGTAACTCCTGCATTTTGCGCATTGCTTTCATTTGTTTATACGTTAACGGATAGAGAATTATCTTAACGGCAACGGTAAAAAGAATTATCGCCAAACCGTAATTAGGAATACCGATTTTATCCGTTATTATGTAAAAAAATTGTATTGATTGCGAAATAAAATCGACTAAACTACTGAACAATTTGACCCCTGCACCAAAACCCATTAAAGACCTGAAAACAATAATGGGTTGTGCGGCAGGTTTCACCTCCTGTCTTAATATTTTGGCTATTAAATTGATACTGCATGGCGTCTACTTCTCTTTCCCAAAGAAAAATTACCACATATCAAATAGGATCGTATCCCCCCGGGTTAAAAGGATGACACCTTAAAATTCTCTTTACACTCAAATAAATGCCCTTCCAGAAACCAAACTTATGTAAGGCTATGATGGCATATTGAGAACAACTAGGATAAAACCTACAGCGTGAAGGAAGAAAACAAGAAATCGTTTTTTGATAAATTTTTATGATTATAATTAACAACCTAGCTAGCAATTTACTTCACCTTTTATCCGATATATTAGCCCTACGGGATAGCTTTAATAAGTCTTTTTCGACCCCATGGTAGTTGATTCCTTTTATTTTAGATCGCGCTATAAAAATTATATCAAAACCTTCCTTAAATTGTCTCAGATTTTTCCTGCAAACCTCCCGAAGAGTTCTTTTAATCCTGTTGCGTTCATGGGCTTTACCTATCTTTTTGGAGATAGAAAACCCAAATCTAGTTTTATTTTTTCCTGAATTCAGATAATAAACCACCAAATATCTGCCGGCCAGAGAACGTCCGTGTTGATACACTTTGCGGAAATCCGCGCGCTTTCTAAGCCGTCTGTCTTTCGGTAGCATGAATAACCTCCATATCCCTTTCAATACACCAACTCACCGGATTTAAAAAAGGTCCAAGTAAAGGTAAAAGGCCACCCACGGGCCTTTAAGCTGAGAGTCTCTTTCTTCCTTTCCGGCGTCTCCTTTTTAACACGTTCCTTCCACTTTTGGTTGCCATACGACGACGGAAACCGTGGACCCTCTTATACTTCCGTCTCTTGGGTTGGTATGTCCTTTTCATTACCAGTTCCCCCTATTCATCCATCTGTTCTCTTCCAAGGACATATGGAAATTGTAGCATAACCTTCCCATTTATGTCAAGAACAAGCCTTTCATCCCGCACGCGTCTAGACCTTGTTTTCTTAACCACATATTATCCCCAAAACCATATTGATATTGTGGATAAATTTTGCTATTATTAATGGTGCCAAAAGGTTTTAAAAACTAGATTTTCCTTATCCTAATTAATAATTTTTACCCACAATCCACAATTACCAATTTCTCTATTATGGGGATTTTGATAATTAATTCTATACTTATTTATCCCTCAAAAGCTTGATTATCATTGGATCTCAATCATATATAGTGCCATTATCATCTCTCTACTATCTACCCTTAACACCGTCTTTTTTTTTGTGGATTATTGGGGAATAGTATCCTGAAAGACGATATTACTTATCTTTTTCCTGGGGATAATTTTGTGGATAAAGTCCTGTTAGAAACATCTTTCTCGATTGAAGCGTAGTAATAAAAGCCTTATTATTATTAATTTCTGCCCTTCACGTTATTCACTATTTACCTCTTGTGGATAACTTATTTAAAAAACAAATTAACAAAAAACGGGAGGTCTTATTTATGACGCCCGTCATGCTTAACGAAATATGGGATCAGGTCTTGGAAATCTTGCAGGAAGAATTAAGCCGACCCAGTTTTGAGACCTGGATCAAGTCCAATCAACTCATCGAAATCACTGAAGATACAGTCTATTTATGTGTCCCAAATGAGTTTTCTAAAGGCTGGTTAGAAAACCGGTACTTTAACCTTATCCAAAGCACCTTTCGTTTAGTACTGGATAAAAATGTAAAGCTAGTACTTATACTTCCTCACGAGATACATAAAATAAAGACCCTGGAAAAGAAAAAGTCCGCCAAGAAGCCTCGGCTTAACGATGAGAACAATACGGAAGATTATTATTCCTTTCTCAATCCAAAATATACCTTTGAAACTTTCGTTGTAGGAAACAGCAATCGCTTTGCCCATGCAGCCTGCTTGGCTGTTGCGGAGGCTCCCGCTAAAGCTTATAATCCCTTATTTATTTATGGGGGCGTTGGCCTCGGTAAAACCCATCTTATGCACGCTATAGGACATCACGTTATGGCAGAACTACCTCAATACCGCGTAGTTTATGTATCTTCTGAAAAATTTACCAACCAGTTAATTAACGCCATTAGAGATGATACTACGGTAGAATTTCGCAATAAATACCGTAATGTAGATGTGTTATTAATTGATGACATCCAATTTTTAGCCGGAAAAGAAAGAACCCAAGAGGAATTTTTTCATACTTTCAACGCCCTTCATGAAGCTAATAAACAGATTATTATTTCCAGCGATCGACCGCCAAAAGAAATCCCGACCCTTGAAGACCGTCTTCGCTCGCGTTTTGAATGGGGGCTTATTACCGATATTCAACCGCCAGACTTAGAAACCAGGATCGCTATCCTACGTAAAAAAGCGTCCTTAGAAAACGTGAATCTACCTGATGATGTAATGATTTATATAGCCAAAAAAATTCAATCTAATATTCGAGAACTGGAGGGAGCGTTAATTAAAGTTGCAGCATATGCCGCTCTAATAAACAAAGAACTAACCCCTGAGTTAGCTGCAGAAGCACTTAAAGATATTGTTCCAAATGAAAAGCCCAAACAAATTACCCCGGCTTTAATTCAGAAGACGGTGGCCGATTATTTTGGTTTAAAAGTAGAAGATTTAAAAGCAAAAAAACGTACCCGTTCCGTAGCATTTCCGCGCCAAATTGCTATGTATTTATGTCGCGAACTCACTGACTTGTCTCTACCCCGCATTGGTGAAGAATTTGGTGGCCGAGATCACACAACAGTCATTCATGCCCACGAAAAAATATCTAAAGATCTCGAGAATGATCATACCTTAAATGAAACTATCAAAAAGATAATAAAAATTATTAACCAATAAGCATAAACTATATTCATCTTCATCCAACCTTATCCACAGGTTGTCCCCACCCGTAATATCTTTAATAGCGCTCTTTATAAAAAGTTCTTAACATTATCCTCAGCCTCTAAGACGAATATGACTATCTATAATTATATTTAGGTAGTTGTCTTTTTATAACTCGTGAAATTTCCAAGGAGGCTCAAAAAATGAAAGTTTCCTGCTCGCAAGAAAACTTAACTCACGGAGTTAATATGGTACAACGAGCCGTTTCTGATAAAAATACAATGCCTATTTTGGGAGGAATTTTTTTACAAGCAAAGGAGAACTCCCTGAGTTTTAGAGCAACTAATCTTGAGTTAAGTATAGAATGTACCGTAACCGCAGAAATAGAGGAAGAAGGCTGCGTTGTATTGCCGGCACGTATATTCTCGGAGTTAGTAAGACGGTTACCTCAAGGTCCTATCTATATCGAAAGTGAAAACGAGGGTACTTCTGTCAAAATACGTTATAATCAATCAGAGCTTCAGTTAAACACTTTTAATGCTGAAGAATTTCCAAGTCTGCCAGAAGTTAAAGAAGAAAATAAGGTTATTCTGAATGCCTCTTTGCTTAAGAATATGATCAAACAAGTAGCCATCGCTATTTCTAAAGATGAATCTCGTCCCATTTTCACCGGGGTATTGTTTGAATTTGAACAATCTTTATTAAATATGGTTGCCACTGATACTCATCGCTTAGCTTTACGGCAGGGTCAGATCAATGAACATTATAGTGGATTAGAACAAACGAGTTTTATAATCCCTGGCCGTACGCTGATGGAATTGAGCCGCCTCCTAAACGAAGAAGCGGGCGAAGTTCAACTGATCTTTACGGAAAGCCAGGCTATGTTTTCTTTTGAAAATATTAGAGTGGTCTCTCGATTAATTGAAGGAACTTTTCCTAATTATCGGCAGGTAATTCCGGAAGAACGAAATACTAGGATCACAATCGAAAATTCTACTTTCTTACAAGCTGTTGAAAGGGCTTCTCTTTTTGCTCGGGATGAAGATCATCAGGGTTTCAGCGTTATAAAACTTAAGACGACAGATAGCGGGTTGATTATAGATGGTGCTTCTCCCGAATTAGGTCGGGTCCATGAAGAAGTAGTAGCTTCGGTAGAAGGAGAAATGACAGAAATAGCTTTTAACGCGAAATACATATCGGATGTGCTTAAAGTAATTGAAGCTGAAGAAATAATAATGGATTTGTCAGGTTCTTTAAGCCCAGGGGTTATTAAGCCTCGTGAAAGTGATGGTTATTTGTACCTGATACTGCCGGTAAGAATGGATTAAAAGGCGGGTTTAGTTGCGACCCCTATTTTTTGAGGTCACTCGATAAACAGGATGACAAAATGGCTTAATTTTTGGATTTTAAGGTGAGATTTAAGGAGTGTAGTACTTGCAACTATCTAGAATAGAACTTAAAAACTTTCGTAATTATGAAGATACGGCTGTAGATTTCGATGATAAGAAAAATTTTATTACCGGAGACAACGCTCAGGGTAAAACGAACCTGCTGGAGGCTATTTATTATCTTAGTAGAGCAAAAACTTTCCGGCGTAGTAACGACTCTCAGTTAATTCGTTTCGGATGCGATTTCTTTTTAATTAAGGGCACAGTACAAAATAAAAAGGGTCAGTTAAATATAGCTTTCTATTACAACGAAGTACAAGGAAATAAAATATTGCAGGTTAACGGTGAAAAAAGAGAAAGGTTAAATAGTATTGCTGATCAATTACAAACCGTTTTATACAGTCCGGACGATCTCTGGTTGATTAAAGGTGGACCCGCATATCGTAGAAGGTACTTTAATGATATAATTTCCAAAATAAGTTCTAGATATACCTATGATTTAGTTCGCTACGAGAAAACTTTACAACAAAGAAATAATATATTAAAAAAACTCAGGGAAACAGGTACAAATTCTAATTCTAAACAACTTGAGCTTTGGACTGTACCTTTAGTGCAGTATGGAAGTAGAATCTTGCGAAAAAGAGTTGAGGTATTAGAACAGTTAAAACCTCTAATTCGTCTAATTTCCAGACGAATCACCGGTGAAAAAGATGAGGTAAGCATAAAATATTACAGTAGTATAACCGGTACTCTGTGGGATAAGGTTGAGAAAGAGAAAATAGAAGAAATTTTTACAGAGAAACTTGCTAAGGTTGAGAAGGAAGAGATAAAGAAGGGTTTTTCTGTGGTTGGTCCCCATAGGGACGACGTATATCTTTTGGTCAATGGACGGGATCTTAAAGTATACGGGTCACAGGGTCAGTACCGTACGGCTATCCTTGCTTTAAAGCTGGCCGAAGTTGAATTTCTTAAAGGTCAGTTAGGCGAGTATCCTTTACTCTTGTTGGATGATGTGTTTTCTGAATTAGACCAGAGAAGAAGGTCTTTTTTGATTGAAGAGATTATGGGAAATCTCCAAATTTTTATTACCGGCACCGATTTGTCAAAGGCGGAACTAAAAGGTTGCTCCGGTAAATGGTTTCAGGTCACAGAAGGGAAAATTGAAAGCTTATAATAGATTGCTTTTAAAATATTTTAAAAAAGTTCATTATATTCCTAAGGAACAGATTTTAGAGGTAGTACCGTGGTATTGTAACCACGGTTTTTTTTAAGGGAAAACGAAAAAGTTTAGATCTATTTTAGCGACAAGTAGGTGTAATTGAAATTTGTTTTATTTGTGGGAAAAAATGTTTTTATGATATAATATCCTATTAGGGAGTTTTAGACAGGAGGTTACATTAATGACCCGTCGATTGGAAAAAGTAGATGTAGAATACAATGCCAGCCAAATACAAGTATTAGAAGGGCTAGAGGCCGTCCGCCGAAGACCGGGAATGTATATTGGAAGTACCGGTACTAGGGGTCTACATCACTTAGTTTATGAAATCGTAGATAACAGTATCGATGAAGCCCTGGCCGGTTATTGTGACCGTATTAAAGTAATTATTCACCAGGATAATAGTGTAACCGTAATTGATAACGGTCGGGGAATTCCAGTAGATATACATGAAAAAACCGGAAAGCCGGCAGTTGAAGTGGCCTTGACTATGCTTCATGCCGGCGGAAAATTCGGAGGTAACGGCTATAAAGTTGCTGGCGGATTGCATGGAGTAGGACTTTCAGTAGTTAATGCTTTGTCAGAATGGTTAGAGGTTAAAGTTAAAAGAAACGGAAAGGTTTATCACCAGCGTTATGAACGGGGCCAAGTCGTTTCAGATCTAAGGATTGTTGGAGAAAGTAAGGGAACAGGTACTCAAATTACGTTTAAACCGGATCAAGAAATTTTCGAAGAAACTGTATTCAATTATGAAATATTGTCTAACAGGTTAAGAGAACTTTCTTTTTTAAACAGAGGTTTAAAGATTACTCTCGAAGATGAACGGACAGGTTATAAAGAAGTTTTTTACCATAACGCCGGCATAGTTAATTTTATTAAACACTTGAATAAAAATAAAAACCCTATTCATAACAAAGTAATTTATATTGAAGCCGAAAAAGAAGAGGTTCAGGTTGAAGTAGCTATGCAGTATCATGACGGCTATATTGAAACTATCTTTTCCTATGCCAACAACATTCATACATCGGAAGGCGGTACTCATGAAGCAGGTTTTAAAACGGCGCTTACCAGAGTAGTTAATGATTACGCTCGAAGACACAATTTATTGAAAGAGAATAACAATAATTTAACGGGGGAAGATATCCGGGAAGGTTTAACGGCTATTATAAGTATTAAGGTTAAAGAACCTCAGTTTGAAGGACAGACCAAGACTAAATTAGGAAACACCGAGGTCAGGGGAATAGTTGATTCTATCGTAACGGAGGGATTAGGTAATTTCTTAGAGGAGAATCCTTCCATAGCTAAGAAGATAGTGGAAAAAGCCATTCATGCAGCCCGGGCCAGAGAGGCAGCCCGTAGGGCTCGCGAGCTAACGCGTCGTAAGAGCGCTTTGGAGGTAACATCGTTACCGGGCAAGCTGGCTGATTGTTCTATAAAAGATCCGGCTTATGCTGAATTGTTTCTGGTAGAGGGCGATTCTGCAGGCGGGTCGGCCAAACAGGGACGAGACCGAAAGTTTCAGGCGATTCTGCCTTTACGCGGTAAAATTTTAAATGTTGAAAAGGCCCGGCTGGATAAAATTTTAAACAATGAGGAAATCAGGGCTATGATTACAGCCTTGGGTACTGGTATTGCGGACGATTTCGATATCATGAAGGCTCGTTACCATAAAATAATTATCATGACTGATGCTGATGTAGATGGTGCTCACATTCGTACTTTGTTATTAACCTTTTTCTATCGCTATATGAGAAAACTAGTAGAAGCTGGATATGTATATATTGCCCAGCCACCTCTCTATAAAATCAGTAAAGGCAAAAAAGAATACTACGCCTACAGTGATGAAGAGTTAGACCGGATTCTTTCCGAATTAGGACGAGATAATTATAGCATTCAGCGCTATAAAGGTTTGGGTGAAATGAATCCCGAACAACTCTGGGAAACTACCATGAATCCGGAAACCCGCACTATTTATCGTGTAACTATGGAAGATGCCGTTAAAGCCGATGAAATTTTTAGTATTCTCATGGGGGATAAGGTAGAACCAAGGCGAGAATTCATTAAGACTCATGCGAAAGAAGTTCGTAATCTGGATGTGTAAGTTGTTAAAACCAGGTAAAAAGAAAGCGAGGATGAAAAGTGGCTGAATTGAGCGCGAATAGAGTAATTTCTATCAACATTGAAGAAGAAATGAAAAAATCCTATATTGACTACGCTATGAGCGTTATAGTAGGACGAGCCCTTCCCGACGTCAGGGATGGATTAAAGCCTGTTCACCGGAGAATACTCTACGCCATGTATGAAGCAGGTATGACACCTGATAAACCTCATAAAAAGTCGGCTCGAGTGGTAGGTGACGTTTTAGCGCGTTATCATCCCCATGGTGACGCTGCAGTTTATGATACGCTCGTTAGACTGGCACAGGATTTTTCTACCCGCTATCCTTTAATCGATGGTCATGGAAACTTTGGTTCTATTGACGGCGATTCCGCAGCTGCCATGCGCTATACGGAAGCACGTATGTCCAAAATCGCCATGGAAATGCTGCGGGACATAAACAAAGAAACTGTAGATTTTGTTCCTAATTATGATGAAACTTTGAAAGAACCGGTAATATTACCGGCTAAAGTACCTAACTTACTAATAAATGGTTCATCAGGAATTGCAGTGGGAATGGCTACTAATATACCACCTCATAATCTGGCTGAAGTAATTGACGGATTGGTAATGTTAATTGACGCACCGGAAACAAGTGTCGATGAATTAATGAAAAAAGTAAAAGGCCCTGATTTTCCCACGGGCGGTATCATCGTGGGAAGGCAGGGAATTAAGGAGGCCTATACTACCGGTCGCGGCACCATAAAAGTTCGGGCCAAGGCGAAAATTGAGCATGGAGAGAACGGTAAGAGCCAAATAATTATAACTGAAATACCGTATCAGGTTAATAAGGCAAAATTAATTGAAAAAATTGCTCATTTGGCTAGAGAAAAGAAAATAGATGGTATAGCTGACCTGAGGGATGAATCTGATAGAACGGGTCTTCGAATAGTTATTGAGTTACGTCGCGATAGTAACCCTCGGGTGTTATTAAATCAATTATATAAACATACTCAAATGCAAGAAACTTTTGGTATTATCATGCTGGCTTTGGTCGATGGAGAACCAAAAGTACTCAACCTCAAACAAATCATGGAACATTATCTCGATCATCAGAAAGAAGTGATAACCCGCCGCAGCCGCTATGAACTCAGGAAGGCAGAGGAGAGGGCTCACATTGTAGAAGGGCTGAGAACAGCCTTAAATCATTTAGATGCCGTTATCAAGACCATTAGGCAATCACCCAACGCGGAAGAAGCAAAGGTTCGTTTGATGAATAATTTTAAATTAAGTGATAAGCAGGCACAAGCTATTCTAGATATGAGACTACAACGTTTAACGGCTTTGGAAAGACAAAAATTAGAAGAAGAATATAAGGAATTAATAAAACAGATAGCTTATTATACGGAATTGCTGGCGAATGAGCGTATGATTATGAATGTGGTGAAAGAAGAGCTGCTGCAGATTAAGGAAAAGTATGCCGATCCTCGCAGGACTCAAATAACACTCGAAGAAGAAACGTTGGATATAGAAGATCTTATTGCCGATGAAGACATGGTTATAACTATTACCCATCGGGGTTACATTAAAAGGCTGCCGCTGGCAACTTATCGCAGTCAGCGAAGAGGCGGCAGAGGTATAACTGCTCTGACTACCCGTGAGGAAGATTTTGTTGAACATTTATTTGTCACTACTACTCACCATTATCTCCTCTTCTTTACCAATAAGGGAAAGGTCTATCGGCTGAAGGTGTATGAAATCCCGGAGGCGGGAAGACAGGCCAAGGGTACGGCGATAGTAAACTTGCTCAACCTGCAACCGGAGGAATGGATTACGGCAGTTATTCCCATTAAGGATTTTGAACAAGAAGGCTATCTATTTATGGCTACCAAAAAAGGTATAGTAAAAAAGACCAGCCTCCAGGAGTATGCGTCCAGCAGGAGAGATGGAATTATAGCCTTGACCCTGGAAGAAAACGATGAATTAATCGGAGTCAAGCTCACTAACGGTGAGGAAGAGATTCTGTTGGGTACTTCCCAGGGCATGGTAATTCGTTTTGCTGAAGATGAAGTAAGAGCAATGGGCCGGACGGCTCGCGGAGTGAGAGGAATAACTCTTATGCCGGAGGATACGGTAGTCAGTATGGACTGTATCCGCGATGGACAAGACTTAATGGTGATTACGGAAAAAGGTTTTGGCAAACGTACACCTCTCAAGGACTACCGGGTTCAAGGGCGAGGTGGAAAAGGAATAATAACCTTAAAGCGAACGCCGCGTAATGGTGCTTTGGTAGCTATTAGAGTAGTAAGAGAAGAAGATGAATTAATGATGATTACCGCTGAAGGCAACATAATTCGCATGGCGGTCAAGGACATTCCCCGTATGGGTAGGATAACCCAGGGAGTCACTCTGATGCGTTTAGCGGATGATGACAAAGTTGTAGCCATGGCTAAAGTAGTAGCTAGAGACAACGGTGATGAGTAGATTCTTGCTATACTGAAAGGGTTACTTTTGGCTTGTTTTAGGGGATGAATTATAGTAGAATAATGTAATGAATGTTTAGTAAGTTAACTGTCTTGGTCAGTTTATTTATTTTATTTTTTGGGAGGATCCAGTATTATGGCAGAAAAAGGGACATGGACGGTGAAAAAAGGCTTAGCTGAAATGTTAAAAGGCGGCGTAATTATGGACGTGACTACGCCCGAACAGGCCAAAATAGCTGAGGAAGCAGGAGCTTGCGCGGTTATGGCTCTGGAAAGGGTGCCGGCGGACATCAGAGCGGCCGGGGGAGTGGCCAGAATGGCTGACCCCAAAGTGATCCTGGAAATTATGGATGCCGTAACCATACCGGTAATGGCAAAGGCCAGAATAGGGCACTTCGTAGAGGCCCAGATCTTAGAAGCGCTGGGGGTAGATTATATCGATGAGAGTGAGGTTTTAACGCCGGCTGATGAAGATTATCATATTGACAAACATGCTTTCAAAGTACCCTTCGTATGTGGCGCTCGTAATTTAGGAGAAGCCTTAAGACGGATAGGCGAAGGGGCGGCCATGATCAGGACTAAAGGGGAACCGGGAACAGGTAACGTAGTTGAGGCAGTAAGGCATATGCGCCGGATGATGGACGAAATAAGAAGTTTACAAAATATGCCCAGAGAGGAACTCATGACGGCTGCTAAAAAACTGGGAGCTCCATACGAGCTGGTAGTGCAGGTAGCTGAATTGGGTAGACTACCGGTAGTGAATTTCGCTGCCGGAGGAATTGCCACCCCTGCAGATGCAGCTTTAATGATGCAGTTAGGGGCTGATGGAGTTTTCGTAGGTTCCGGAATCTTTAAGTCTAAAAATCCGGCAGCCAGAGCTAAAGCAATAGTAGCGGCAGTAACTCATTATAATGATCCTCAGATTTTGGCAGAGGTTTCTAAGGATCTGGGAGAAGCTATGCCGGGATTGGAAATAGCTTCAATTCCTGAACATGAACGAATGCAGGAACGCGGCTGGTAAAGGGTGGAATGTTTAATGCTGATAGGAGTTCTGGCATTACAGGGAGCATTTAGAGAACACCGAATGGCTATAAAGGAATGTGGTGTTGACAGTATAGAAGTGCGAAAAAGACAAGAATTGGAGCAGGTTGATGGACTTATCATTCCCGGTGGCGAGAGCACTACCATGGGCAGGCTTTTAATTGATTACGATCTTATGGAGCCTATTCAGAAGAAAGCAGCAGCAGGAATGCCTATATACGGAACTTGTGCCGGATTAGTACTTTTAGCAAAGGAAATTGAAGGGAGCAATCAGCCTCGTTTAGGTTTAATGGAAATGGAAGTTAAAAGAAATGCTTTTGGTAGGCAGGTAGATAGTTTTGAAGCAGACTTACAGATTCCGGCCTTGGGAGATACACCTTTTCGAGGAGTTTTTATCCGGGCGCCATATATAACCCGGGTGGGGCCGGAAATCGAGGTGTTGGCTAAATATGACGATAAAATAATATTTGCCCGTCAAGGGCAGTTTCTTGCTAGCGCATTTCATCCGGAACTGACGAAAGATTTAAGAATCCATAAATATTTCTTAAAAATGGTCGAGGAAGCCACATCCACCTAACGGTGGATGTTTTTTTGTTTAACCCATTTTATACTGCATAACCTAATAGTAAAACCAGTAGGGAGGATACAACAGTGGACTTTCTTCAGCAAAGTGTCGAGATCATTAAGGAGAGCCAATCGAAGTACGGTAGTTTCCCTGCTTCACCAAATTTCAAAACCTATCAGTATTGCTGGCTACGGGACGGTACTTTTATAGCTTATGCCTTAGATCTGGTAGGAGAACATGAAAGATCCGAGCGCTTCTATAATTGGGTTGATAGCACCTTAAAGCGTTATTCATATAAATATAAAAACCTGATAGAAAAACAGCTGCGCAAAGAAATTATCGGTACGGATGAATATTTTCATACTCGTTACACCTTGGCCGGTGAAGAAGGGCAAGAACCATGGGGGAATTTCCAGTTAGATGGTTACGGAACTTACCTATGGGGTTTATCACAGCATATACGGTTGGCGGGAAAAAATCCAATTCTCTGGGTGACTAGCATTGAGACGGTAATCGACTATCTTTTGAAATTCTGGTGGGTACCATGTTTTGACTGTTGGGAAGAAAATGAAAATTGGGTACATCCTTCTACTTTAGGTTGTATTTATGGAGGCCTTAAGGAAATAATTATTGATTTTGATTATAAAAAAGATCTCGTTAATAATGTCTTAATACAAATCAAGGAAAAAATACTCACGGAGTATGTTGAAGATGGCCATTTTGTAAAGTTGCCGGGATCTTCAGAAGTTGATGCCAATCTTTTGTGGTTGAGTGTTCCTTTTGGTGTAATCGAGCCGCAGCACCCTCTTATGCGCAGAACAGTTGAAAAAATCGAAGAAGATTTAACCGATGGAGGGGTGAAAAGATATCGCACGGACACGTACTATGGGGGAGGGCAATGGGTGTTATTAACTGCGTGGCTGGGCTGGTACTATTGTAAAGTAGGTGAATGGAACAAAGCTAAAAGGTGCCTGAAATGGGTTGAAGATCAATTTGATGGCGAAGGAAGATTACCTGAACAGGTACCTTATTGTCTTAATTCGGAAGAACATTACTGGAAATGGGTTAACAAATGGGGACCCATTGCCAAACCTTTACTCTGGTCCCACGCCATGTACATTATTTTAAAACTAGCTGTTATGAAGGCCTAAAAATTTTTTAAAAACAGGTTGATTTTTTAGTAGCAGTATTGTAATATAATTAGCAAAACTTGATTGTTCTTAATAGTACAAACACGATGAAAGGGAAAGTAACCAGCAAGGTTGTCTACAGAGAGCTGGTGGTCGGTGCAAACCAGTGCGCCTGCTGGTGAAAGGCACCCTGGAGTGGGCGGCGAAAAATTAGCCTGATGGCTAAATTAAGTCGTTCCGGTTATGTCCGTTACGCATACAGAGAGGGACAGGCTATTTATGTCCTGTCCAAGAAGGGTGGCACCGCGGGAAGGAAAATCCTCTCGTCCCTGATTGAATTAGTCGGGTGATGAGAGGTTTTATTTTTAATGTTTGAACAATGGTGTAAGGGAGGTTTACTATGCGAGAAGATCAAATTTTCTTATTGCCTGGGCCGACACCGGTTCCCCCACAGTCTTTGAGGTCCATGAGCTCACCTATGATAAATCACCGGGGCCCGGCCTTCAAAGAGATTTTAGAAGAGGTAACTCCTCAAATACAGAAGATCATGGAGACAAAAAATGATGTGTTTATTTTAACCGCTTCGGGTACCGGCGGGATGGAAGCAGCGGTGGCTAACTTCACTTCTCCGGGGGATAAGGTTTTGGTGGCTTCCATAGGTTCATTTGGAGAAAGGTTTAAGAAAATTTGTGAACGTTACGGAACGGTCGTAGATTTTATTGATTTTCCCTGGGGGACGGCTATTGATCCGGAAGTAATCAGGGAGAAGTTAAATAAGGATAAGAAGCGGGAAATTAAAGCCATCTTTTTACAGCACAATGAAACTTCGACCGGGGTTATTAACGATCTTAAAGCTGTGAGCGAGGCGAGAGGTGAACATCCAGCTCTACTCATAGTTGATGCCGTCAGCGGACTTGCAGCCGGGGAATTGAAGACAGATGCTTGGAATTTGGATGTAGTTATAAGTGGTTCCCAGAAGGCCTTCATGATTCCTCCGGGGCTGGCTATGATCAGTGTTAGTCAACGAGCGTGGGAAGTGGCCCAAAAGAGCACCAATCCGGTTTTCTACTTCGATTTAAAACAGTATAAGGAGTTTTTGTCCAAAGGACAAACACCTTGGACTCCGGCTATTTCTCTCTTTTATGCTCTAAAAGAATCGCTTCAGCTAATGTTGGAGGAGGGGCTTGATAATATACTGAAACGGCACCGTTTACATAGGGATATGGTCAGGGCCGGGGTTAAAGCTATAGGTCTGGAATTGCTGGCTTCAGATGAAGTAGCTTCTCCTGCCGTAACTGCGGTAATTGCACCGGAGGGAATCCAGGTTAACGCTATCAGAAGCCTTATGCAGAATAAATATAACGTGGCTTTAGCCGGTGGACAAGGCAAGCTAAAAAACAAGATTTTCCGTATCGGTCATTTGGGTTATGTTAAGCCTACTGATATTTTTGCCGCGTTGGCTTCCCTGGAATTAGTATTAACTGAACTAGGGTTGAAAGTTGATTTGGGTGTAGGGGTACGAGCTGCTCAGAGAGTATTACTGGAAAGGAGTGGGGAAAATGCGCATACTAGTCAGTGATTCTATTTCAGAAAAAGGGATAGAAATTTTGAGGAAAGAAGGAGGTTATCAGGTCGACGTTAAAACCAAACTTTCGGAAGACGAGTTGGTAGACATCATAGGCGATTATCACGCTTTAGTCGTTAGAAGTCAGACCAAGGTTACCCGGAGAATTATCGAAAGTGCCAGGCAGCTAAAAATTATTGGCCGAGCAGGTGTTGGTATTGACAATATTGATGTGGATGCTGCTACCGAGCGGGGTATAGTGGTGGTTAATGCTCCGGAAGGGAATACCGTGGCTGCTACGGAGCATACCATTGCCATGATGTTAGCCCTGGCCAGAAACATTCCTCAGGCCAACCAGTTGCTTAAGAACGGTAAGTGGGAACGAAAGAAATTTTTAGGGGTGGAACTGCGCGGTAAAACTTTGGGTATCATTGGTTTGGGGAAAATAGGAAGTGGCGTGGCAAAAAGGGCTAAAGCCATGGAAATGAAAGTGCTGGCCTATGACCCCTTTATTTCTGAAGACCGAGCCCAAAGGCTGGGGGTAGAACTGGTAGACTTTGACCGGATTATAAAGGAGTCCGACTTCATAACCGTACATCTTCCTTTGACCAAAGAAACTTACCATATGATCAGTTGGCAACAATTTGAAGCTATGAAACCAGGGGTACGAATTTGCAACGTAGCCCGCGGAGGTATAGTTGACGAGGAAGCTCTTTACGAGGCGCTCAAGTCCGGAAAGGTAGCAGGCGCAGCCATAGACGTGTTTGAACAGGAACCTCTAACCGAAAGTCCCTTATTTGAACTGGACAACGTTATTGTTACGCCTCATTTAGGTGCTTCAACGGAGGAAGCTCAAGTCAATGTGGCCGTAGAAGTGGCGTATGATATTATTGCCGGCTTAAGGGGCGAACCCGTTAAAAATGCGGTCAATATTCCTTCTATCAAACCGGAGTTATTGAAAGTTATACAACCATATGTTGACTTGGTGGAAAAGCTAGGTAAATTTATATCCCAGGTTTCGGAAGGACATATTAAGCAGGTAGAAATAAAGTATAACGGCGAAATGGCTCAGTATGACGTAACGTCTCTCACTAATACGTTTTTGAAAGGGTTACTGAGGCCGGTATTAAAGGATGCTGTAAACTATGTAAATGCTCCCTTGATAGCCAAAAACCGGGGTATCAAAGTGTATGAGAGCAAATCGGTAGAGTTAGAAGACTATGCAAATTTGATTACCGTCAAGGTAACTACCGATAAATGCGAAAAGTCGGTTGCCGGTACTCTTTTTGGGAAAAATGAACCGCGCATTGTTCGTATTGACGGCTACACCGTTGATGCAGTTCCGGAAGGACATATGCTGGTGATACCCCATATTGACAAACCTAGAATCATTGGTCCGGTAGGCAACCTGATCGGAGCTCTTGATGTAAATATTGCCGGAATGCAGGTCGGTAGAAAGGTAATTGGAGGCAAAGCAGTAATGTTTTTGAATATAGATGCCCCTGTACCGGAAGAAACGTTGAAGGAAATTGCAAAAATAGATGGAATTTTAGACGTGAAGTACGTACATCTCTAAAAGAGACAATTTGCATGAAGATCGTATACCTTTTATAATAAAAGGAAAAATATAGATTAAACACGGTGAAGGGAACTAGTAGGCGGGAGGCTGTTTGAACAGAGAGCCGGTGTGTTTGGTGCGAACCGGTAACAGCTCCTGTTGAATCCCTCCCTGAGTGGCAGGCCGAAGCCTCCGGTAGTTTTTACGGAGTGGTAAGCTGCGACGGGGCCAGGTCCGTTATAGCCTGGTAAAGAGGGTTACCTTCCTCGCCAAGAGGTGGGTAGCCAATTGGGGTGGTACCGCGAGAGAGCCTCTCGTCCCTAAGTTTTTTGGTGGCGAGGGGCTGTTGTTTTGTAAGAAAAATTTTGTTGGGGGGATTTAGATGTTAGATTTAAAATTTGTCAGGAATAATCCTACCCTAGTAGAAGAAGGTTTGAGAAAAAGAGGCATTCAGATGAGCCTGGACGAATTTCTTGACTTGGACAACAGGAGAAGAGAGCTCTTGTTTCAAGTGGAACAGCTTAAAAAGAAGCGAAACGAAGTTTCGCAAGAGATAGGAAAACTGAAAAAGGCAGGGGCTGATGCTGAAAACTTAGTAGTGGAAATGCGGGAAGTATCCCAAACTATTAAAAACTTAGATGAAGAAGTAAAGAAAGTAGAAGGTGAAATTTATAATTATTTACTGAACATACCCAATCTCCCTCATGAAACGGTTCCGGAAGGTGCTAACGAGGAGGATAATGTAGAAGTTCGCCGCTGGGGAGAAATTTCACAGTTTCCCTTTAAGCCTAAGCCTCATTGGGAAATTGCTGAAAACCTGGACATTATTGATTTTTCTCGCGGAGCCAAAGTGGCTGGAGCTCGTTTCGTTTTCTATAAGGGGTTAGGAGCAAAGCTTGAAAGAGCGCTTATCAATTTCATGCTGGACCTGCATACAAACGAACACGGGTATATAGAGGTTTTTCCTCCCTTTTTGGTTAACCGGGAAAGCATGATTGGTACCGGACAATTACCGAAGTTTGCGGAAGATATGTTTCAGGTGGCAAAAACGGATTACTATCTGATTCCTACGGCCGAAGTTCCTGTGACCAACCTGTATAGCAATGAGATACTAGATGAAGACATGCTTCCCATATATCATGTAGCTTACAGTGCATGCTTTCGGGCAGAAGCGGGTGCTCACGGCAGGGATACCAGAGGGTTGATAAGGCAGCACCAGTTTAATAAAGTGGAACTGGTCAAGTTTACCAGGCCTGAAGAATCTTATGAGGAACTGGAAAAACTGACTCGTAACGCGGAAAGAGTGCTTCAGTTATTGGGGTTACCTTACCGGGTAGTAAATTTGTGCAGTGGCGATCTAGGCTTTTCCGCCGCCAAAACTTACGACTTAGAGGTATGGCTTCCCAGTTTTAGTGAATACCGGGAAATTTCTTCTTGTAGTAACTTTGAAGATTACCAAGCTCGTAGGGCTAATATTCGATATAGACCCAAAGGGAAAGGCAAACCTCAATACGTTCATACTCTTAACGGATCTGGAATAGCAGTAGGACGCACAGTAGCTGCTATTTTAGAAAACTACCAGCAGGAGGATGGTTCAGTAATTATACCGGAGGTACTACGCCCCTACATGAACGGGTTGGAAGTAATAAGGAAAAAAATATCTTAGGCCTTTTAATTGACAGGGCAGAATTGCTTGTGCTATACTCAAAGTTGAATCTTTATAGGAGGCAGGAAAAGTTCACTTCCTGTTTGGGAGGGGTGTCCGAGTGGCTTAAGGAGCTGGTCTTGAAAACCAGTGACTCCTCCGGGAGCCGTGGGTTCGAATCCCACCCCCTCCGCCAGATTCCAAGATAAGGATGGGAACAAGAAAGTAAAAAATTTGATTTTTCTAGTAGCCTATTGTATAATAAATAATGCGCTTCATAAAGACTGCCTTTAAGAGTTTGCGGAGAGATGGCCGAGTAGGTCGAAGGCGGTCGCCTGCTAAGCGATTGTACAGGTTTAAAGCCTGTACCGTGGGTTCGAATCCCACTCTCTCCGCCATGTGCGCCCGTAGCTCAATCGGATAGAGTAACTGACTACGAATCAGGAGGTTGGAGGTTCGAGTCCTCCCGGGCGCGCCAACCTTTTTATTATTAAAAAAATACTAGCAGAAGAAATGTGCGCCCGTAGCTCAGTAGGATAGAGCAGCGGTTTCCTAAACCGCGTGTCGGTGGTTCGAGTCCTCCCGGGCGCACCAATTTACCCGAGGGTGAAGTCGTAATTGCTGGTGGTGTAATATGGAGTGAAACACCGGGAATATATGCAGCAGGCTTTAGTGGAAGCGGAGAAAGCCTTTGCTAAAGACGAAGTTCCTATTGGGGCAGTAATCACCTATGGAGACAAAATTATTGCCCGAGCACACAATTTAAAAGAAAGTAAAAAGAACCCGGTGGCTCACGCTGAAATACTGGCTATTCAAGAAGCTGCTGCTGCCATTGGTAGTTGGAGGCTAACAGGTTGCTCTTTGTATGTAACCCTGGAACCCTGTCCCATGTGTACAGGGGCTATGGTGCAAGCCAGAATCAGTCGGTTGATTTACGGAGCAGCCGATCCTAAGGCGGGAGCAGTAGATTCGGTAATTAACCTAGCTAACCACCCTCGCTTAAACCATCAAATAGAAGTTATAGCCGGTGTGATGGAAGAAGAAAGCCGGGATATTCTTAAGCGGTTTTTTGCCAAATTAAGATAAACGAATAATTTTACTTAAGGTGGAGAGATGGCTGAGTCTGGTTGAAGGCGCTCGACTCGAAATCGAGTAGGCGGGTTAAAAGCTCGCCTCGTGGGTTCGAATCCCACTCTCTCCGCCAGATTTTGAGAGTAATCAGGGCATATAATGGCCATAAAATAAGAGATACTAAGTGGGAGAACCAGATTGCGGAGAGATGGCTGAGTCTGGTTGAAGGCGCTCGCCTGGAGAGCGAGTAGACGGGTCACAAACCCGTCTCGTGGGTTCGAATCCCACTCTCTCCGCCATGGAAAACTCAGTGGCCAGCAGCCAGAGAGCAGCTGGCCATTTTAATAAAATTTGATTTCAAGAATTTAGTTTTGGCCGTGCTAGACGGGGCGGTAGCGGTGCCTTGTAACCCGCAATCCGCTATAGCGGGGTCGAAGCCTGCTTGAGGGTTTGGCCTGTGAGGCCTGCCCCCTGTAAGTGGCGAGGATGGCTGGGTCCTGCGCAACAAGAGCTCATGAACCCCGTCAGGTCCGGAAGGAAGCAGCGGTAAGTGATGCTTCTTGTGTGCCGCAGGGTCGCCTGGTCAGAGTTAACTGCAGGGGTAACGCTTGGAGGTCAAATTCGAAGGCAGGTGCACGGCCAATTTATTTTTTAATTTGAGGTTATTCAAGTAAGAATAATCTTTTTTTATGGAAATTTTATAGAAAAAGGATTAGCAGAAAAAAGAGAGAAATTATATTCCGAGGTGGGGTTTTTATGGGTTATCTGGCTTTATACCGGCAGTGGAGACCTCAAACCTTCCGGGAGATAGTTGGCCAAGAACATGTTACCAAAACGCTGCAAAACGCCTTAGTAGCCAAGCGCATTTCTCATGCTTATCTTTTTTGTGGTCCTCGGGGTACAGGGAAGACCAGTACAGCTAAAGTGCTGGCTAAAGCGGTAAATTGTCAGGAAAGAACGGAAGGAGAACCCTGTAATCGTTGTTTTATGTGTAAACGTATTACTGAGGGAAGTTCTATGGATGTTATTGAAATAGATGCTGCCTCTAACAGGGGAATTGACGAAATCAGGGATTTGCGCGAAAAGGTGAAATTTGCTCCTACGGAAGGGAAGTATAAAGTATATATTGTTGATGAAGTACATATGTTAACTACCGAAGCTTTTAACGCTTTGTTAAAAACCTTGGAGGAACCACCCGCTCATGTAATTTTTATTTTAGCAACCACTGAACCCCACAAAATTCCTTTAACAATTTTATCCCGCTGTCAACGCTTCGATTTTCACCGGGTAAGCAACCAGCTTATTATGGACCAAGTATCTCGGATTGTAAAGGCATATCAGATTGAGATAACCCCAGAAGCATTGAATTTAATTGCCCGGGCAGCCTCAGGCGGATTAAGAGATGCTTTAAGTATTTTGGATCAGTGTATGGCCTTTTGCAGTAATAAGATAGAAGAAGAGGATGTAGCTGAATTGATCGGCAGCGCCGGGGAAAGTTTTCTGTTTGCGCTAGTTGATACAATTATACAGCAGCGGCCAGGAGAAGCCTTAAAGTTGCTGGATGAAGTTTTACAGAAAGGCAAGGACCCTCGGCTTCTACTATGGGATTTATTAGAGCATCTTCGCAATCTTCTGGTAACCAAAGTCTCTCAGAATCCTTCAGCCCTGATTATTTCCACCGAGGAAATGATGACTAAAATTAGGGAGCAGGCAGAAAAGTTTTCCTTGACCCAATTGTTTGAGCTAATTGATGTATTCCGTCAGTATGAAGCAGAAATAAAATGGAGTAATCAGCCCCGCCTGTTGGTGGAATTAGCCATAATAAAAGGTATTAAGAACGTAGGGGAGGTAGAAGGTGCGGTTAGCACCTCGCCGAAAATCAAATCCAGTCCGGGGAAAGGGGTTGAATCCAACTCCGGTATAAAAGAGAATCCACAAACTCTAACGTTTGCTGAAATTAAACAAAGATGGCCTGAAGTTTTGGAGGTAGTCCGCAAAACCAAAATTACTGTTTATGCCTTTTTAATAGAAGGGAAAGTACAAGAATTAAAAGGTAACACCGTCCTGGTGGGGTTTAATCAAGACTGTACTTTTCACAAGGAGAAATTGGAAGAAAAAGAAAACAGAGAGCTAATTGAAAAAGTGTTGTACAGAGTGTTTGGGCGTAATTTGACGTTACAATGTATAACTATCAATAGCGATAAACCTCAGAGAGAGAGTAAAAAGTCTTCCGAAGATGATCAGTTGGTACAAAAAGCTCTAGAGCTTTTTGGCGGGAGCTTAGTTGAGATTAAAGATTAAAATTAACAAGGGGGATTTTAGCAGTATGGGAATGGGTAAAATGATGAAACAAATACAGAAAATGCAGGCTCAAATGGCTAAGTTGCAAGAGGAGTTAGAGGAGAAAACGGTTGAGGCTAGCTCAGGAGGAGGAGCGGTTAAGGTAGTGGTCAACGGCAAACAGGAGTTGGTATCTATAAAAATACAGCCTGATGCAGTCAATGCAGAAGATACTGAAATTTTAGAGGATTTAATTATGGCTGCCGTTAATGAAGGTTTACGGAAGGCGCAGGAAATGGTAGCGGCAGAAATGAGTAAAATAACAGGTGGAATGAAATTACCAGGTCTGTTTTAGGGGCTGACCAACATGATATATTTTGCCGACCCGTTGGCCAAATTAATCAACGAGCTAAATAAATTGCCGGGTATTGGACCTAAAACAGCTCAAAGGCTGGCCTTTCACCTGTTAAATTCTCCCAAGGAGGAAGTTATATCTCTGGCTAATGCGTTAATAGAGGCTAAAGAAAAAATCAGTTATTGTTCAATATGCAGCAACTTGACCGACATGGACCCCTGCTGGATATGCAGAGATGAAACCCGTGATCAGTCAATAATTTGCGTTGTAGAAGAGGCTCGGGATGTAGTGGCTCTGGAAAAGACCAGAGAATATAAAGGATTATATCATGTGCTTCACGGTACTATTTCCCCTGTGGATGGAATAGGCCCTGAGGATCTGAAAATAAAGGAATTGTTGGATCGATTGCGGTCGGGGAAAGTAAAAGAGCTGGTATTAGCTACTAATTTAAGCATTGAAGGTGAAGCCACAGCCATGTATTTGGCCAAGCTGGTTAAACCCTTGGGAATTAAAGTTACTCGGATCGCGTATGGTTTACCAGTAGGCGGTGACCTGGAATATGCTGATGAGGTAACTTTGGGAAGAGCCTTAGAAGGCAGAAGAGAGATTGAAGGATAATTGGTAACAGCTTCTTTCGAAGCTGTTATTTTTTATCCAAATATCAAAGTTGGTATCATAATTTACTCCACGGTTAATAAGTTTAAAATAGAGAAAGTCCCCAAAGTATTGCCTGAGAGGAGGAATTCCTCATGGCAAAAACCTGGAAGTGGTGGCTTGAAGTTTTTGGCGGCAAAGGAGGGTTTGAACAAGAAACAGTTTCACCAAAGTTGCTGCCGCTCACGGAAGTGATCGAACGAGCCCATGCCGAATGGCTGGCGGCAAAAAATTTTTTTGAAGAGGTTACTGATCCCGATTTAGTAGATGAGGCTATTTATCGACTTGAGGCTACTGAAAAAAGATACATGCATTTACTGCGACAAGCCAAACAGGAACAGATATTTAAGACTTATTCCGTAAAATAGGCAGGAGGGATAAGATGGATCTATTTGCATTAGCGCTAATTTTCGTTATATTAGCACTCCTTTTTGTAACGGTTATGGTAGGACATCTGTTGATAAAACCGTTAAAAACAGTGGTAAAAGTTTTCAATAATGGATTCTATGGCTTAATTGTCTTACTGGGAGGCAATTATTTAGGATTGTTTTTTGGCATAAAAGTACCTGTTAATTTAGCAACTGTTGCGGTAACAGGTGTTCTAGGTATCCCCGGTTTCTTTTTGTTATTATTATTTCAGGTATTGTTGAAAGGATAAGATTTTTACTAAGGTTGCTTCAGGAGGCGAATTAGCCTCTTTTTATTTTTAGGGTTTAGGGCTCTTACTGATTTGTGCGCTGGAAGGGGAGAGCATTACATTGAGGATGAGCGCCAGAAAAGTAAGAGGGAGGTGGTATGTTCATCTGTAGCGGAATAATGTAGAAATGTTAGGTAACCCCCCATTTTGCTTGACGCTTTAAGTCGGTTGAAGTATACTAAACGTGTGTGATAGTAGTCATTATGATGGCTTATAGTCTTTTATTTTTATTTTTTAAGAGAAAAATGTTATGGAAAATAAGATATAATAACCTCAGGTGGTGAGGAAAATAAAACCTGACCAATCTAGGATAGTAGAAGCATACATAGGAGAATATGCTAGCGGAAAAAGCGAAAATGCGGTAAATCGTGCGGTAGAGCTTGTTCGGGAGGGACGGCGGGTTACCCTGGTTGATGTAGATATCGTGGAACCTTTTTACACGTTAAGACCCATTAAGAAAAAACTAATTGATATGGGGATAGATGTTATTACATGGGAAACTAGAGAAACTATGGGATTAGGGGAAGCAGGTTCAGGAATCAAGCCGGAAGGCCGATGGGCATTATGGCGAGAAGGCGATGTTATTCTGGATGTGGGTTATGGAGTTGCCGGGGCCAAGACACTAAATTTAATAGAAGGAGCCATGGAATCTAAAGAATTAAAAGTGTTGGTAGTTGTCAATATTGCCCGTCCTTTAACCAGTACGGTGGAAGATATTGTACAGTACGTTAAAGATTTGGGTAGGGCGGATGGACTTATTAATAATAGCCATTTAGGGGAAGAGACCACTTTGGAATTTGTGCAGGACGGAGCTCGAATAGTAACGGAAGCTGCGAAAATACTTAATTTGCCTGTGGTTGCTACAGCAGTAGAAGAAACATTGGCTCCTCTTATAGGATCCTCTGACTGTATGGGTAATCCGGTGCGAAGATTGCACCGATACATGCCCCAAACTTTTTGGTAGCGGGTAATTCAGGCTATTAACAAAAACAGGAGGTGTAATTTTATGGCAGATAAGCCTATTCAAGGAGAAAAGAAGGTATTTATGACGGGAAATGAAGTAGTGGCGTGGGCTGCATTAGCTGCCGGTGCAGAGATAATGTACGGATACCCAATTACTCCGCAAAATGAAATTATGCATTATTGGACCCGTTTAGCTCCTAAATACGGGAGAAAGTTCTTGCAAACGGAAGATGAAATTTCAGCAGGCTTCACCACTGTCGGTGGCGTGCTGGCCGGAAGAAAAGCTTTTACAGCCACGGCAGGACCAGGTAACACGCTGATGCAGGAGGCCATGTCTATGGCCGAGATGATGCGTATACCGACTGTACTGGTAGTTACCCAGAGAGGTGGACCATCTACCGCTACCGTTATATACTCGCAGCAAGAAGTGACTATGACCTGCTACGGGGGTAATGGAGAAGGATTAAGAATAGTATATTCTACAGCTTCGCATCAAGAGCTTTTTGACTACACTATCAAAGCCTTCAACACTGCCTGGAAATATCGTTTCCCTACCTTTATACTGGGTGACGGATACCAGTCCAAGATGAGGGAGTCTTTAACTATATACGATCCGGAAGCAAAAGGTATTGAATTAATACCGGCTGAGGCTTATGTAGGCAAGTCTGGGATACCAGGAATTGACAGAGATCCGGCGCACTTACGGAATACTTATAACCTTGAGGATGAACTGTACGAAGTAGTTAAAGGGCATGTGGCCGCTTATCAGAGAGTAGCACCGGAGATAGTAGAATACAAGGAGTATGATACAGACGATGCAGAGATAATTGTAGTGGCCCATGGGGTGGTTTCCCGGGCGGCTCAAGGGGCAATAAAAGTCTTGCGTCAAGAAGGAATTAAGGCGGGACATTTCCGACCGGTGACTTTGCGTCCCTTCCCGGTGGAGCAATTGCGGAAGAAGGCCGATAAAGTCCAAAAACTGTTAATTGTAGAATCGGCGGAAGGGCAGTTGAAGCGCCTGGTTACGGATGCCCTATACGGTATCACGACTCCTATAGAGACACTGCTTAAGCCCGGGGAGGGCGTAACCGTAGAAGAAATAGTAGAGAAAGTTAGGAAGTTGGATTAGTCGGGAGGAGGTATAATAATGGGAGCTGGAATCAACCCGCAAATGCCGCGTAGCTGGCGGACCGATACCAAACCACATAAATTCTGTCCGGGGTGTGGACACGGGTTAGTATTAAAAGCCTTAGGTCAAGCTATAGACGAACTGGATATTCAGGGGAAAGTAGTATTTGGCTGTGACATAGGCTGTTCCTTGCTGGCGTGGGACTTTTTCAACGTAGATACTGTTCAGACACACCACGGCCGGACTACGCCGGTACTGGTAGGTATCAAACGGGCCAATCCTGAACTCATAGGCATAGCCTACATGGGAGACGGAGGAGGATACGCTATCGGATCGCAGCACTTGGTCAACGCAGCGGCCCGGAATGACAAAGTTACTGTAATACTGGTGAATAACACCAATTACGGTATGACCGGAGGTCAGATGGCCCCCACTACTTTGCCAGGACAGAAGACTGAGACTACCCCCTATGGTAGAGACGTAGAAGAAGCAGGATATCCTACCAAAGGACCGGAGATGGTAGCGGCTATAGCCCATGAGGGTGCTTATGTTGCCAGGGGCAGTATAGCTAACCTGAGACAGTTGAAGAAATTTATCAAGAGAGCCCTGGAGAACCAAATAGCGGGCAATGGATTTTCTTTTGTAGAAGCTCTTTCGGCCTGTCCCACTAACTGGCGTACCAATGCGGCAGAAACCTGGGCCTTTGTCGAAGACCAGATGGGCAAATATTTTCCGATTGGGGAATTTAAAGTGCCTGGCGAAAAGAAGGAGGGTTAAACGATGGCCAAAGGGTCCAAGATAGCCATAGCAGGTGAAGGCGGGCAAGGAGTCCAGTCGGTGGCCATGATAATCAGTGAAGCGGCATATGAAGAAGGCAAAGAGGCCCTGTATATACCGAACTTTGGAGTAGAACAGCGGGGAGGGGTATCTGTAGCTTACGTACAGATATCTGACGAACCTATAGGTTCCCCCAAATTTAAAACGGGAGATATAGTGGTAGCACTTAGCGATCGGGCGGTTAAAAGGACGCAGAAATATGTGGGCCCCCAGACCTTGTTTGTCTATGATGCCGATATTGAAGGTATAGAAGAAGATTTGCCGAAGAATGCGCGTAAAATATTAGCTATTCCGGCCATAGAAGTAGCCAAAAATGAACTGCATCCAAGAGTTTTTAACGTTATCATTATGGGAGCGGTAATCGGAGCCACCGGTGTCGTGAGTGTTGAGAAAGCAAAAGAGGCGTTAGAGAAGAAATTAGGCTACAAATTTGAACAGGATCCCAAGCTGAGAGAACTTAATCATAAAGCGTTGGAGAGAGGAATTCAATTGGTTCAAGAACTGCTGTAATAATCTGCCTGAAAAAAAGGGGGGAGTTCTGTGACCACTTTATTTAAGGCGGTAACTTACGAAAACGGTAAAGGTAGATTTCATCTATTTCCCAACCTCTGTAAGGGTTGCGGATTATGTATAGAGAAATGTCCTGTCGACACCATTGGATGGTCCAAACAACTGGGCGTCTACGGTACACCGTCTGTGGAACCGGGCCATGGCAAGGACTGTATTGCCTGTGGTATATGTGAACTGGTATGTCCCGACTGTGCCATAATGATTGAAAAGATCAAGAATAAGTAAAGGGTAAACTTAGAGTAAACTTCTTGTAAACTTATTAGGGTACGTAACAAGTAAGGTGGGTCCTCCCTTCGAGGTGTTTTTGTTGTTGTACCACACCAATAATACCTCAGGGATACCCACCTTTTTCAATACTTTTTTCAACTTCTTAAACTTCTGTGAACGAAACTCTGGTCCATCTAGATTCGGTCCGATTTTAATTATTGACAAGAGAAGCGGGGGTGTGGTATATTAAACAATGTCGCTAAACGTCGAAGAAACAGTCAAGGAAGCA